>JAPLWR010000074.1:1771-25691 GCA_026396495.1 Candidatus Magasanikiibacteriota bacterium
TATGGAAGAAGGTGGCTAAAGGTTTGTCAGCTGGCCGTGTGCAATCTGTGGCTGTGCGTTTAATTGTTGAAAGAGAAAGAGAAGTCCAGGCTTTTAAACCACAAGAATATTGGTCTGTGGAAGCGGTGTTTGAAAAAAACAAAGAACAATTTAATGCCAAGTTGCATAAAATTGATGGAAAAAATTTAGAAAAATTGGAAATTAAAAATAAAGAAGAGGCTGACAAAATTTTACAAGAATTAGAAGGTAGCAAATATGAAGTGGCTTCTATCACCAAGAAAACTTTAAAGAAAAAAGCCTTAGCTCCATTTACTACTTCTACCTTGCAACAAGAAGCTAATCATCGTTTAGGTTTTTCTGCCAAACAAACAATGATGTTGGCGCAACAACTATATGAAGGTATAGATTTAAAAGATCAAGGACATGTTGGTTTAATTACTTACATGAGAACCGACTCTGTTATTTTATCTGGCAAATTTTTAGAAGAGGCTCGCCAAATGATTAAAGAAAAATTTGGGGCTAAATATGTTCCAGAAAAACCAGTTTTCTATACTACCAAATCTAAACTTGCCCAAGAAGCTCATGAAGCTATCAGACCAACTGAGGCTACTCGTGAACCAGAATCTTTAAAAGAAGTTTTGGAACCAAAACTTTGGAGACTTTATGATTTGATTTGGAAAAGAGCTGTGGCCTCTCAAATGGAAGAAGCTCTCTTTAATGGCACCACTGTTGATATTAATAATGATACTCAAAAATATACTTTTAGATCTACCGGCAATATTATTATTTTCCCTGGTTTCTTGGCTCTTTACATCGATGCTCAAAAAGAAACTCTTTTACCAGAATTAGAAGAAAAAGATAAATTGCCGTTAATTGAGATAAAAAATGAGCAACATTTTACAGAACCTCCCGCCCGTTATAATGATGCTGGCTTGGTCAAAATATTAGAAGAGTATGGTATTGGCCGTCCTTCTACTTATGCTCCTACTATTTCTACCATCATTGCTCGTCTTTATGTAGAGCGCGATGATAAAAAACGTTTTAAACCAACCGACATTGGCTTTTTAGTAACCGATATTTTAGTGGAGCACTTTCCTCAAATTACCGATTACCAATTTACAGCCAAAATGGAAGATGACTTTGATACTGTTGCAGAAGGTAAGATTAACTGGCGTGAAATTATTAGCAATTTTTATGGTCCGTTTGAAAAAAACCTAGAAGCTAAAACAATTGAATTAGACAAAAAAGAATTAACTGAGGAAGCCACCAAAGAAGTTTGTGAAAAATGTGGTAGTCCTATGGTTATTAAAATTGGTCGCTTTGGTAAATTCTTGGCTTGTTCTAATTACCCCACTTGTAAAAGCACCAGACCCTTACCAGGGAGCGAGGAAGAAAAAAACAGCGCACCACTAGATGAAAAATGTCCAGATTGTGGAGCAGCTTTAATGCGTCGCCGTGGTCGTTTTGGTATGTTTATTAGTTGCAGCAATTATCCAAAATGTAAATACATTAAAAAAGAAGTTAAGAGCACTGGGGTTAAATGTCCTAAATGTAACGAAGGAGATATTATTGAACGCCGTACCAGATCTAAACGCATTTTCTTTTCTTGCAGTCGTTATCCAGATTGCGACTTTGCTTTGTGGAATAGACCAACTGGAGAAAAATGTACTACTTGTGGGTCTTTAATGGTAGAAGGAGCTAAAGAAGCAATTTTGTGTAGCAATAAAGAATGTGAGACTAATCTCAATCTAAAAAGTAAAAAAAAGAAATAAAAAAGCCGCCCTTGAAGGGGCGGTATTTGATAAATAAAAAACCGGTAGAAATTAGATTGGTGGTTGCACCTTTCTAACTATTACCGGCGTGTTGCAAAGAACTAAAACAAAGGAAGTAGAACGCAAGCATCATCCAACCTGGCAAGGTTACGATAATCCCTACGTCTGGAAATCTCAAATCCCAAACCTCTAGACCCTGAATCAGCAACCTGCCACAACTGAGTAACCAACCAACTGGGGTTAGAGTCTTCCTTACAACGAAGGAAATCACCCACACAATCCCAGTTGTGCTGAGTAGTATCAGACTGTGCGATCGTGTCTCTGATCAAAGGATCAGCAGCACTTGGTCCAGGATGGACACTGAGCGCCGTCCTTAACTCAGCAATAATCTTTTCATCAGACCACTGTCGGGTCTTGGCCAAATCTAGAAATGCCTGGAAACAAATCCAAAATTCTTTTGTCTTGGTTCTCATAATACTCCTCCTTGCCGCGTTTAACGCAGTCTACCCCATGTAAACTCGTACAATCCTGCGGTCAGTCTTCTTAAGACGAACTTCGACAGCTCCATCATCATGATCGTCCATGGTCACCACCTTAAACCAAACATCGTCCTCGGTTAGAACCTTTGCTCTCACCTCTTGGCCAAGGTGCTTGATGATAAGAAACTTCTGCTTAGGGCCATCCTTGGGATGTTTTGTCCGCCAAATCATCCAGACAGCAGCCAAGAAAAGCACAATGATCAGGCCATAAACCAACAAATCCATAGCCCCTCCACCATGCTCGTCCGAGCATCATTATCTTAACTAAAAATTCAATTTTCAAAAACCCTCATTTAGGCCTGGATTAGGCTCTAAATGGACATTCAAACTTACCAATTTTTTGCCTTTTTGTCAAGAGACTGGTATAAATATAAGTACGGCTCTAAAATTTTAAACATAATTATGGGCGTTGAAGGCCTCTTAAAAACCATCAGAACAAATAATCCAGAAGCGGATTTAGACTTAGTCCGCTTAGCTTATGATTATGCGGCCAAAGCTCATGAGGGACAAAAACGCGCCTCGGGCGAGCCTTATATTACCCATCCATTGGCCGTGGCTAGATACCTAGCAGAAATAAATCTGGACACATCCATGATTATTGCTGGTCTTCTACACGACGTGCCAGAAGATACTGGTGTAACAATAGAAGATGTTGAAAAAAATTTCGGTTCTGATGTAGCCTCTATGGTTTCTGGTATCACTAAATTAGGAAAAATAAAATATCGCGGGGTAGAACGCTACATAGAAAATTTGCGCAAAATGTTTATTGCTATTGCCCAAGATGTGCGCATCATGATTATTAAATTTGCTGACCGTTTACATAACTTAAAAACCCTAGGCTCATTGCCAGAAAATAAACGCTACCGCATTGCTTTGGAAAGTTTAGAAATCTTTGCACCTATTGCCGGGAGATTAGGTATGGGTGAAATTAAAGGACAACTAGAAGATTTATCTTTTAAATATGTAGACCCAGAAAATTATCAATGGGTTACTAAATTACAAACAGAAAGTTCTAGCGAACGTAATAAAAATTTAGAACAAACAAGAATCATCACTGAAAAAGAATTCCACACTACTGGTATCCCTATAATTTCTTTTCATGGGCGTGTTAAACATATTTATAGTTTATACCGCAAACTAATTCGTTATAACAAAGAAATAGATAAAATTTATGATATTGTGGCTCTACGCGTAATTGTACCAACCATCGCGGACTGCTATGCCACTCTTGGTATTATTCATAAATTATGGCGACCAGTCCCCAACCGCATCAAAGACTACATTGCCCAACCAAAACCCAATGGTTACCAATCATTACATACGGCCACCTTTTGTTTAGAGGGAGAAATTGTGGAGTTTCAAATCCGCACCGAAAAAATGCATGAAGAAGCAGAATATGGTATCGCGGCTCATTGGCAATACAAAGATGGAATAAAAGAAAGAAAAATAAAAGAAATCACCTGGATAAATGAATTAGCCCAAATCCAAAAAACAGTCTTTAAAAATATAAAAGACATCGAAAATTTAAAAATAGATTTTTTTCAAAATAGAATTTTTGTCTGGACACCAAAAGGAGATATTATTGATTTGCCAGAAGAAGCAACCCCAATTGATTTTGCTTACGCCATTCACACAGATGTAGGTAATAAATGCGTAGGTTGTCGCATTAACAATCAATTAAGTAGTCTAGATACCTCACTTAGAAATGGTGACATTGTAGACATTATTACAGACAAGAAGCGCAAAGGGCCTAACCCTGGTTGGTTGAAATTTGTCAAAACCAATGGTGCTAAATCGCGCATCAAATCTTACGCCAAATCATCCCTCACGGATTGGATCAAAGATAAGTTGTCCATTATGAAAAAAGATAAAAATGATACGCCACCAAATCAAAAAGCCTCTTAAAAAGAGGCTTTTTTTATTTTGTCATCTCCCCCATCAACCGCCTTAACTCTTCATCAGAATAATAATCGATAACAATTTTTCCCTTAGCACCGGTTTTAGTAATTTGTACTTTAGTGCCTAATTTTTCTCTTAACTTTTTCTCCCAGTCTAAAATTAAAGGATCACGACGTAAATTAACTCCACTTTTTAATTTTGTTTCAGAAATAGAACTTTCTACATCGTGCACGCTACCACCTTCTTCTAGTAATTTGTTATAAAACTTAATTTGCTCTTTTTCATTCTTTAAACCCAAAATAGCTCTAGCCGCAGTAGAAGAAATTTCTCCATTCACCAAGCCTCTTTGAATTTCTGTAGGTAAATCTAATAATCTTAAAATATTGCCAATATAAGGACGACTCTTACCCACACGTTTGCCCACTTCTTCTTGGGTTAATTTAAATTCTTCCATTAATCTTTCATACGCAAAAGCCTCTTCAATAGGATTTAAATTTTTACGTTGAATGTTTTCTATTAAAGCTAATTCTAATTTTTGTGAACCTTTAATATTTTTGATTACAGCTGGCACGGTAGAAAGACCCGCAATCATAGCAGAACGCAAACGGCGTTCACCAGCCACTAATTCATAAGTACCATCTTCTCTTTCTGTCACTAAAAGTGGCTGCAAAATTCCATGTTCCTTAATAGAATTAATTAGGTCTTCTAAATCTTGATGTTCAAAAATACGCCGTGGCTGATAAGAATTAGCACGGATCAAAGAAATAGGAATATGCCATAAACGTCCCTCTTTTATGCCCTCTGGCATTTTAGGAGTTTCTAAACCCGTTTTAGATGAGACAGAAGAATTACTAAAAGACGAGCCACCAACAGAAGCAGCTGGGGTACCTGTATTTGTTTTAAAAGTAGGGATCAAAGAACCTAAGCCTTTTCCTAAAGCCATAAAATTAAGTATTTTGTTGATCCATTTCTATAATCTCTTTAGCCAAACGTTCGTAAGCTTTACCGCCTTTAGATGATGGGTCATAATGTAAAATAGATTTACCAAAAGAAGGAGCCTCAGCTAAACGCACGCTGCGAGGAATAACGGATCTGAAAATTTTATTGGGGAAATATTTATATAATTCATCCAAAACATCAGTTGATAATTTATTGCGACTATCAAACATGGTTAAAACTGCACCCTTAACATCTAGATTGGGATGTAAATTTTCTTTAACCAAATTAACTGTTTCTAAAAGCTGACCTAAACCTTCCAAGGCATAATACTCTGCTTGAACAGGAATCAGGACTTCATCGGCGGCCACTAAGCCATTAATAGTTAAAAGTCCCAGAGAAGGAGGACAATCTATTAAAATATAATCATAAGCATGTTTGGCTTCTTCCAACACTTCCCGCAACTTAAATTCTCTATTAGCCACATTAATAAGTTCTACATTAGCCCCGGCCAACCCTAAAGTAGCTGGTGCCACTCTGTAACCATCATGATTAGTATTTTTGATTATCTCTCTTAAAGAAGAACCATTAATAAGCGCATCATAAATACCCTTTTCTACCGTCCGGTGATCTATACCTAAACCAGAGGTGGCGTTGGCCTGAGGATCAATATCCACCAACAAAACAAACTTACCTAAAGACGATAAATAAGCCCCTAGGTTCACGGCCGTAGTGGTTTTTCCTACCCCCCCTTTCTGGTTGACAAGCGAAATAATCTTTGGCATAATGCTATTATATCAAACTAAGTTGGCCCTAACAAGGGCGTTTTCATGCCGAAGTGGCGGAATGGTAGACGCACACGACTCAAAATCGTGCGGGTTTTCCCATGAGGGTTCGAGTCCCTCCTTCGGCATTTTTTAAACCCCAAAATGTTACCTTTTTATATTTTTGAAACTTTATCAGTGATTTATTTAGTGGGCACACTACTTAGTGTTTTTTTTCTACTTAAAAAACGCCCCACCAATTTTTTGCTTGGCAGAATTTTACCTAGTATTTTAATAATCGGATTAATTTTACTAGTAGAAATTCAAATTGAACCTTATCAAATAAACATTAGAAGACAGGATATTCAAATAGGTAAAACCACTAGCAATTTAAAAATTGCTTTAATAAGTGATTTTCATTTAAGTCCCTTAAAAAATGACGGTTATTTAGAAAGGGTAGCAAAAAAAATAAACCAAGAAAATCCTGATTTAATACTTTTTGCTGGTGATTTTTTATTTTACGATCACATAGAAAAATACAGTTCGGATTTTACCATTTTTAAAAAATTCTCTGCAATTGCACCCACTTACACAGTTTTTGGCAATCATGATTACGGTATTGGCGACAGCCGTCATTCTCATTTATATTTTGACCAACACGAAAAACTTGCCAAACTTTTAGAAAAAGCTGGAGTAAAAGTCTTGGTTGATGCAAGTGATAATATTATTATCAAAGGTGAAGAAATACAATTGGTAGGTTTTGACGAATTTTGGCACTCAAGCAAAAACCCCGCCCAAGCAATAAAAAATGTAGAAGGTAAAGGGTTAAAAATTGGTTTAAGCCATAATCCAGATGCCGCCTACTTGCCAGAAAGCCAAAATCTTGATATAATCCTCTCAGGTCACACCCATGGCGGACAATTACGATTACCTTTAATTGGCGCCTTAGCTGAGGCAGAGACTTTTTTTCCTCGCTCTGATTACGGCCACTTTATCAACAATTCAAAACCCAAAATATTTAATACTGTTGGCCTGGGCGAATCAGGACTACCAATTAGATTTTTTAATCACCCAGAAATAGCAATTTTAAATATTCAATAAGGCTGGGTAGCTCAGTGGTAGAGCACACGCTTCATAAGCGTGCCGTCGAGAGTTCGATCCTCTCCCCAGCTACCAAAAAACACCGTATAAAACGGTGTTTTTTGGTTTTTTGAATTTTACTCCTGGCTCAATTTTTCAAATCCTTCTTGGCCCGGCCAAAGATAATTTTTATACACCCACTCAGCTAAAAACTTAGCCTCGCTAAATCTATCAAAATGAGTATCTGACCCTAAAACAACAGTGGTTATCCTATTTTCATCTTTATTTTGTGTTTCCATAGTAAAACAATACCCTGCTTCATCAATAAAACCAGTCTTAGCTCCTAAAATAGAATCTATGGGACTATTTTGAAAATCACTAAATAATAAAATATCAGTATTAGACACTTGTCTTTTCACTTCTTTACCAGAGGCATCATTAACTGTAATTTCGTATTTTTTAGTTGTCACAGCCTCCTTAATTAAATTTTTCTGCAAAGCATATTTTAAAATCAAAGCCACCTCCCTAGCAGTTGATTGATTGCGAAAACTTAAACCAGTAAGCTCAAAAAAAACAGTCTTCTTTAAACCTAACTCTGCTGCTTTTTTATTCATCTTCTTTACAAACTCTTCTACATTTACATCGTTGCCTCTAGCCAAGGCCATTGTGGCATTATTAGAAGAACCAACCAAACTGGCATAAAATAAATCTCTAATATTAATACTCTCCCCATCAAAAAGATACAATTTACCTTGAACACCGTCCTCTTTTTCTACTACCACTTTTTTTTCCCAAGCTGGATTATTTTCTAAAAAAACAATAGCAGTCATTAATTTAGTTATGCTACCAATAGAACGAGGGGCATTCTCCGCTTCACTAAGTAAAATTTTTTCCGTCTCTGTATCTAAAACTACATAACTTTGGGCACTCAACTTAGAAGAAAAAAATACCCCCTCTTTAAGACGAGGCTGGGGTTTAATCCTATCTACAGATAAAGGCAAAGAAGCGAAATTATTTTTTTTAATTTCCTTTTGCTCAATAGCACGAGCTTGAATTTGTTGTAATTGCGGAGGTTCGGAAAAAACTAAAGGCTGATAAACCAAAAAACCGCTATATCCCAAGCTTAAAATAATTTTAACAACAACTATTTTTATTAAAAAAGGCAAAGAAAACATAAACTAGAGTTCAACCTCAACCTCTGCAATAACAGCTTCAGCGTTGGTTTTTTCTTCTTGTAAATCTGTTAATAATCTTTCCAACAAATCATGACTATGTAATTTTTCATAATCTGGAAGTTTTTTGGTTTCAGTAATTCCTAAAAATCTTAAAAAGTCAAAAGTCACAGAAAAAACATTTTGCGCCCGCGCCTCGTCCATTTCTTCTTTAATTAAACCCCTTAAAAGTAAATTTCTTAAAATTAAACTACAATTTACTCCTCTGATTTGTTCCAATTCTAATTTGGTGATAGGCCCTCGATAAGCAATGATAGTCAAAGCCTCTAAAGAAGGTCTGGTTAACTCCCCTGTCATTTCGTCTTTTAGATAATCTTTGATGATATTACTATTTTCTGGATGGGTGGACATCTGAACCTCGTTCCCTTCTTGCAAAACCTTGATACCAAAATCTTCCAAATTATATTTGGATTTTACTTGCTCTACAGCCTCTTTTATTTCCTCAATCTCACAATTCATCAACTCCGCCAACTTTTTAAAAGATAGCGGTTTGGCAGCAATAAATAATAATGATTCTATTTTGGACGCAAGGTTCATATTATCAATTATAATTTTTCTATATAAATTTCTTCAAAATTATTAGCTTGAGAAATAACCACGTGCTGTTGTTTAGTTAGTTCTAAAACTGCTAAAAACGATACAATAATTTCCGTTCTATTTCTAGCAAAACCTAAAAGATGTTTAAATTCTATTTTTTTAAAATCAGCTAATAAATTATGAATGTGTTCTATTTTTTCTCTAATAGTAACGGCCTTTTCCAATGCAACTTGAGGTAATTCTACGATAGGTCTTAATCTTTCTAAGATATCTTGAAACATTTTCTCCATTTTTTCAGTAGTCAAACCTTTGGGGGGATAAAAACCTTCCTCTTGAATTTTTACTAAATTTTCTCTTAAATAAGCAAATTTTTTGCGTTTAATAACTCCTTCTATTTTTTTAGCCGCTTCAACAAATTCTTTATACATTCTGAGCTGGTCTTCTAAACTAATCCCCTCTTCTGGTTCTACAATTTGTTCTGGCAAAAGAGCTTTGGATTTTATATACAACAATTTTGTGGCAATAACTAAAAAATCAGCCATTTCTTCATCAGGAATATTTTTATTCCCACGCAAATAATCAATAAAAGATTCTGTGACCTTAGACAGAGAAACTTCAGTGATAGTGAGTCTTTCCTGTTCTACCAACTTCAATAATAACGACAAGGGACCTTCAAATTGTTCCAACTTTAATTGATGTGGCATGTTACTTCCTAACTTTTTTAACTACTTTCTTAACTTTAACTACAGCTTTTTTAACGCTCTTCTTGGCAGCAGATCCAAAATCTGCGACTGTGGCATTTTCTAGTTTAGCTAAATCCTTTACCTTCAAACGCAAAGATTCTGTAAAACTACCGGCCCCAAATAGAGCATGTTCTGTTTTAAATAAAGCCTTATCTAAAAAAGTTTCCATCTTATTCAATGCGCCAAAAGGTAATAAAGATCCTGGTTTGGCATTTAAAAGCTTCTTAATGGTTTTTTCCGTAGCTAATTCTACCTTTTCTACTTTTAAAATTTTCTGCAATTTCTTAAAATCAATTTTTAAATGAGCTGGCAAAACAATAATAATATATCTTTTGCCACCAACTTTAATCAATAAAGTTTTAGCCACTTTGTTCATTTTTTCTTTTAAAGTGGCGGCCAAATCATAGGCTGTAAAAACCGGACGATGTTTCACTACCTCATGTTTTACTTTATTTTTTTCAAGATAACCAAGAATTTTTTTGGGTATCATATAAATTAAATTTAAGATTTAAAAAATTAGTCTTTTTGTTTATACTCTGGTGGAGACAATTGTAAGTCTATCATATTTAAGTCCCTAGGAAATAAAGCGGCACGCTTTACATTATCAATACCTAAAAGTTTAGCAGTTAAACGTTCTAAGCCAATGGCCAAACCACCTTCTGGTGGCATACCATATTTAAAAGCTTGTAAATAAAATTCAAATTTATCAGGATTGTAACCCCACTTTTTAATATTTGCTACTAATTGTTTATAATCATTGATGCGTTGACCACCAGTTGTGATTTCAATGCCTCTAAATAATAAATCAAAACTCTTAGTAAACTCTGGATCAGTTTCGTCGGGGTAAGTATAAACCGGGCGCTTTTTTGTGGGATAATGAGTTACAAACACAAAATCTGATTGCCAAGTATTTTTTGCATATTCCCCAATCCACTGTTCTTCATTTGGTTCCAAATCTGGTTCTTGAGTATGATCAACTCCAGTTTCTTTTTTAATCAATTCCTGGACTTCACGCAATTTTAAAACTGGAAATTTTTCTGGAATAAGTAACGGCTGAAAATTCCACATTTGCAATTCTTTAGCCACAGTTTTAAATAAGTGTTCCTTCAAAAACTTGATAAATTCCACTTCTAAATTAATAACATCCACATGATCTTTAATAAAACCAAACTCTAAATCCAAACTAGTATACTCATTTAAATGTCTAGAAGTGGCGTGTTTTTCTGCACGATAAACATTACCAACAGTAAAAACGCGCTCAAAAACACCCACCATTATTTGTTTATAAAATTGTGGACTTTGGGCCAAGAAAGCTTTGTAACCAAAATACTCCATAGAAAAAACATCCGCCCCACCTTCAGTTGATTCCCCTACTAATTTAGGACAAGGAAATTCTGTAAAACCATTGCTTAACAAAAAGTTTCTAAATGCATTAACAATCTCAGCTTGAATTTTAAATAAAGCCCTATTTTTTTCTGTGCGCAAAGTCAAAGGTAATAAATCCAAATAAACATCTAGTCCCATTTTTTCATCAGCGGGATCTAATGGTAATGGCTCTGCTTCTGATAAAATTTTGAATTCTTTAGCCAAAATTTCAACCTTGCCTGTTGATGAATCTGGATTAATATTCTTTTCATTACGAGGATTAACCACGCCTTTAATCAAAACTGTGAATTCACTTCTAACGGTTTTGACTTTCTCATAATCTTCGGCTGATAGATCAAAAGGTGTACAAATGACTTGGGCTAAACCAGAAAAATCCCTCACATCCAAAAAGACCATCTTACCTAAATTACGACGAGTTTGAATAAAACCGGCAATTTCTACTTCCTGACCAATTTTTTGGCTAATTTCAGCTAAAATAGTTCTCATAAAAAAAATCTTAATTGTCTTATAATTTTAACAGGTTTAAGGCTACTTGACAAGAAATTAAATTTATAATAAGATGAGTCGTTGTCGTTCCTTGGTAACTCAAAATAGAGGAGGGATGAATTGGGAGAGAAAAGAAAAGACCGCCGCCAGGGCCAGACCGAGAAACTGAGGGAGTGGATTATTGTCAATGCGGATGAAGAAGGCAACTTTGTTTATCGTCCGGAGGATTTTGTTCAGTGTGGATTCAAGAATCCCAATTCTTACAATGCGACGCTTTATTACTTGACGATCCAGAAATTCATCAAGAATACGGGTCGTAACAAATACCAACTGGTGAAGAAATCCCAGCCAGTAGTTCCTCCACCCCCGGCTGTAGCCCCGCCTTCGTCTCCAGTTGCCAAGGCAAGGGCTGATTTCCTCTTCCTTAGTCCAAAAGAAGACAAGGCTTGGGAGTGTTTCCTGGACTCACTCACCCCCTTCAAAGAGGGATTCCGCCTCATCGAAGGGAGTTACCGCGCCAAGTGTCCTCTGCCCGATGACGATGAAAGCAATGCTTTCCTTCAGAAGATGATCCGCTACGGTATTTTGTCCGTTGTTGGCCAGGGCACCAAGGGACGTATTTTCACCGTCATCATGGACGAGCTACACTACTGGCAGAAACTCGTCAAGATCGTGCCGGAAATTGAAGGACGACTGAAGGATCTGCTGGCCCAGCGACAGAGGTTGCAGCCGCAGATTGACAAGTTGGATCGAGAAATTCGGGCTTTGGAAGCGATCACTTCCATGCCCAAGGAAGAGCAGGCTGCTCTACTAGACAGGATTCTCAACGGCTAAACCTAACCCACTAACTGAAGACCAAACACCCGCCCCAAGGATAACACTTGGGAGCGGGTTTTTTATTTAAACACTTTTTCTTTAAGGTTTTAATCTGGTGATCATTCTAGGAAAAGGAATGCATTCTCTTATATGCTCTACTCCTGTGATCCAACGTACTGTACGTTCCAAGCCTATACCAAACCCAGAATGTGGTACACTACCATATTTTCTCATGTCCAGGTACCACTCATAATCCTCAACTTTTAACCCCTCAGCTTTGATTCTTTCTAAAAGCAAATTATAATCATCCTCACGCTGGCTACCACCAATTAATTCCCCCGCTCCTTCAGTAGCAATCAAATCATCATTTAAAACCAAATCAGGGTTAGATGAATCACGCTTCATATAAAATGGCTTGATAGACTTGGGCCATTTTTCAATAAACACTGGCACAGCTGAATCTTTAGTTAACAGTCCTTCATCATCATTACCTAAATCGTCGCCGTATTGGATATCTGAACCTAATTCCTTTAATTTTTTAATTGCCACATCATAAGATAATCTTACAAACGGAGCATCAGCTTGTTGTAATTTTTGAGTATCTCTTTCTAAAATTGCTAACTCTTTTTGACAATTGGTCAAGCAATATCTAATAATATAGCGAACCAAATCTTCTTGTAAACGTAAATTTTCTTCATGTTCAATAAAAGCACCCTCGGCGTCCATCATCCAAAACTCTGTTAAATGTCTTTTTGTCTTACTTTTTTCCGCCCTAAAAACTGGCCCAAAATCATAACATCTCCCAACTGAAGAGATAGCGGCTTCAATATATAATTGTCCAGATTGAGAAAGAAAGGCATTACCTAAATCAAAATAGGGCACAGCAAAAAGAGTGGTAGTCCCTTCACAAGCATTGGGCGTAAAAACTGGGGAATCAACTTTAATAAAATTTTGTTGATGCAAAAATTCATTAATAGCTAAAATAATAGCATCGCGCACTCTTAAGATTGCCCATTGTTTGGGTGACCTAAGCCACAAATGGCGCCATTCCATTAAAAAATCCGGGCCGTGTTCTTTTTTACCAATAGGATATTCCTCAGCTATATGGATTAACTTTAAACCGGTAACCTGGAGCTCATATTCACCTATTTTTTTAGGATGCTCTGTTACCACGCCTTGTAATACCACGGATGTTTCTAGCGTTATTTTTTGACATTGTTCCCATACCTCACTAGCCACGCTTTCTTTATTAACTATAGCTTGCACAAAACCAGATCCATCACGAATCTGCAAAAAATATAAACTGCCGGAAGAGCGTAGATTAAAAACCCAACCTTTAATTTCCGCTTCTTTATTAACTAATTTATTTAAATCTTTAACCAACATAAAATTATTTTAAAATATGATAAGAATAAAATTGAGCAAATAAATTTTCTAAAAAAACTTTTTTTTCTTGGTTTAATTTTATCCAAGCTGTTTTTAAACCACTATTTAAAACCAAATGACGTAAAACTTTTAATTCCTGATTATTAATTTTTTGGCCATCACCTTTCACTATACACTTTTCGCAAAGCAAACCACCCTTAGAAGAAGAGAAATTCACCTCTCCACTTCCTACGCTACCCCCACAATTAGCACACTGGTCCAAAATAGGGCTAAATCCGGCCAAAACTACCGCCTGCCACTGGAATAAAGGTAATATTTCCTGAGCTTCATTTTTAGAAATTAACGACAAAAAATTTTTAAACAGCTGATAAATTTTTGGCTCCTCTTGTTTCTCTGGCAAAATCTTATTCAATAACTCAGCAGCTTCTTGAGTAGCCCAATTTTTTTTCCAATCAATTAAAACACTCTGGGCTAAAAAATTTTTCAAACTAACTGCTTGGCCAATTTTGTCAAAAGTTTTGCCGTCAGCCAACATTATTTTAACTTCATTAAAAGGTTCTAAGTGTCCTGATAATTTGCTTTTAAATTTTCTAGCACCAATTGCCAAAAGACGCATCTTTCCCCAATCTTTACTTAAAAAAATAATTTCCAAATCATTTTCACGCCAATTTCTTTTTTTCAAAACTATCCCCTCAAGGTTGCGCGTCATAAATTAAATCTTTTGCCTCTGCAAATAATCTTCCAAAATAATCATAGCGGCTCCCACATCACGGCTACCTTCTGTTCCTAAAGACATTGTGTCAGAAAGCCTGCTGGTAAAACGCTCATCAATTTTAATAACTGGAACAAAAATTTTTTTAGATAAACTATCAATAAATTTTTGAGTTTCCAAAGTTTTTTGACTGGCAATACCTGCTAAATTAATTGGCAAACCCACAACTACTATATTAATTTTTTCAACTTTAATAATTTCCTCAATCTCCTGAAGAACTAAGTCCCTGCCTTTATTCGCCATTTCTTTAAAGGGCAAAGGTATAGCACCCGATTCATCAGCTATAGCTAAACCGATTCTTTTAGTTCCGTAATCAATTGCTAAAATCATATTAAGTTACTATCTCACAACCATTTTTTGTTACCACCACTGTATGTTCAAAATGAGCAGATTTTTTTCCATCTGCAGTTTTAATAGTAAAACCATCATTTCCATCAACAACTCTCCAAGTGCCCAAATTAATCATCGGTTCAATAGCCAAAACCATACCTTCTTTTATCTCTATTTTTTCTAAGGAGGGATCATAATAATTTGGAATCCTAGGTTCTTCATGCACAGCATAGCCCACTCCATGCCCAACTAAATCGCGAACAATTCCATAACCAAACCTAGAAACATACTTTTCTATTGCTTTACCAATATCGCTAATTCTACGACCCGGTTTAACTTCTTTAATGCCTAAATAAAGAGATTTTTTAGTTACTTCTAAAAGTTTTAACACTTCTTTGGAAACTTTACCTACTGGCATAGTAACGGCAGTATCAGTGTAATAACCATTAACGGCTGGGTATTCTATACCGATATCAATACCAATAATATCCCCTTCTTCTAATTTTTTAGCTGGTATGGCTGGGGTATGTACAACTTCATCATTTACAGAGGTACATAAAATAGTAGGATAAGCTGGTCCTCCACCACCTCTATAATATTTAAAAGCTGGTCTAGCACCTGCCTGCTTGATTAGTTCTTCTGCCTTAGCTTCTAAATCAGCTGTGGTGATGTCTGGTTTAACCATTTTAGCTAACTCTTGTAAAATATCACCCAAAATACGCCCGCCTTTCTTAATTTGGGCTATTTCTTCTGGAGTTTTAATTGTAATTTGGCCTTCTCTCATATTTTAATTCATTTTAGCTTAAATTTTAACTTCTAGCAAGATTGAACTCAAATCAAAACGCCCCCAGTATAATCTAGGAGCGTTTTACTTATTTTTTAAGAGCTCTAGTAACTTCAGTAAAAACTTTTTCAATACTATCCATTCCTTCTATTTCTTTGACTAATTTGGGATCAAATTTTTTAAATTCTTCAGCAATTAAAGCTAATGAAGATTCTCCTTGATCCGCTATTCTTCTTTTAAACACTTCTTCATTTTTATCATCAAATCTTTTCTTTAAAACTCCTCCGCACTTAGGACAAGTTGCCCAATCTTGAGTTTCTGTAGTATAAGGAATATTTAAACCGCAGACAGAACAAACCCGACGATAACTCAAACGACGCCACGATTCTTCTTCTGTCAATCTTAACCAAATCACGGCCAATTCTGGTAAAAAATTCTTTTCTGAAAAAAACTTTAAAAATTCATGTGCTTGAGAACCCCGACGAATAGCTCCATCTAAAACTACTCCTTTGCCTTGATTAATATAATCTGTAATAGCCGCAAAGACTAATTTAAAAATTAACCAGTCAGCAACCATTTCTCCTCTTTCTACTTTTTCTGCTTCCGCCACTTCTTCTTTAGTGTACTGATTTTTATTTTCCAAAAGTTTTCTTAATAATTCACCAGTAGAAATGTGTTTGTAATTAAATTTTTCAGATAAAAGTTCCGCCTGAGTACCCTTACCAGATCCCGGAGGGCCCAAGAAAATGATGATTTTTTTCATGTGAAATAGATTAAAGAGCCAAAAAGGCTCTTAAGCAAAAGAATTATAACATTAAAAAATATGTTTGGCAAATCCCCCACCTAGAGTAATTATAAAACCCCCGATCAACGGGGGTTTTATAATTAAAAACTAATATTGTTCGTACTCCCTCATGGTTAGCTGAGATTCTACTTGCTTAACAATTTCAATCACCACGGCCACGACAATCAATAAAGAGGTACCACCAATTACCATAGATTGACTACCGGTCATACTTTTAACTATTAAAGGCAAAACAGCAATAGCACCCAAAAACACAGAACTGGCTAACAAAATTCTATTCATAATGTATTGCAAATATTCGGCAGTTGTTTTTCCAGGTCTAACACCGGGAATAAAACCTCCCTGTTTTTGCAAATTTTCCGCAATTTTTTGAGGATGAAAAATAACGGCAGTGTAAAAGTAAGTAAAAGCAACTACCAACAAAAAGTACAAAGCGGCGTAAAAAATTGAATTATTAAATAATTGAATAGTACCCTGAGCTAAATGAGAAATCCAGGCAGTTTTAACTCTTAAAAAGAATTGCGCCACCATAGGAGGAAACAAGATAATAGAGATAGCAAAAATAATTGGAATAACACCAGCCATATTTACTCTTAATGGTAAATGGGTATTAGAACCGCCAAATACTTTATTTCCTCTTACTTGTTTAGCATAAACAACAGGAATATTTCTTTGAGCCTCTGTCACAAAAACTACGCCCACAATAGTCACCACAGCAATTGCCACATATAAAATTACCTGAACTAATTGGCTGCTGTCAAAAGTTACAGCCATTTGTTGTAATCGTTGTGGTAAAGAAGAAATAATACCGGCAAAAATCAAAATAGAAATGCCATTACCAATACCTTTTTCAGAAATTAATTCACCCAACCACATTAAAAATACTGTTCCGGCAGTAATAGTAATCATGGAGGTAATCAATCTAACAAGGGATAAATCAGTAATAATGCCTTGGCCAGTTTGCCTTAAAAGCATAATCATGGCATAAGACTGCAAAAAAGCCAAAGGAACGCTCAAAAGACGGGTGTATTGATTAATGCGGCGTTGTCCGGCCTCCCCTTCTTTGGTCATCTCTTCCAAACTAGGAACGATCATAGCCAAAAGCTGAAAAATAATAGAGGCGGTAATATAAGGACCAACACCTAACATGACCACAGAAAAATTTTGCATAGTGCCTCCAGAAAAAACATTCATGAGGCCTAACAATTGGTTGGATTCAAAAAATCTTCTTAAAGCTGTTACATCAACTCCAGGCACAGGAATATAAGCCACCAGACGAAAGACCACCAAGATCGCCAAAACAAAAACAATTTTATTACGTAGGTCTTTTATTTTCCAAATTTGAGAAATTTTTTCTAACATATTAAAAGTTTTAAATTATGCCCCGAATTTACGAGGCATAAACAAACTAAAGTACTTTACCACCGGCTGCTTCAATTTTCTTCTTAGCTGACTCGGAAAGCTTACAACCAGAAACCTCTAATTTTTTTGTAAATTCTCCTCCGCTTAAAAGTTTGACGGGACTAATAGTTTTGATAAATTTTTTGTCCAACAAAGTTTGAGGATTAACTTTTTCACCATCATTAAATACAGCTTGTATTCTATCTAAATTAATGGCTGTAGCCCGTATTTTGAAACTCTTAAAACCTCTTAATTTTGGAGTACTCAAAAGAATATTCCTAAAACCTTTTTGTTTAAGACGATTTCTACCACCAGATCTAGATTTTTGACCCTTAGAGCCACGGGCAGCTGTGGTACCTTTTCCAGAAGCATTACCGCGGCCTACTCTTTTAGGTGTTTTTCTAGCTCCGACGTTAGGTTTTAATTTATGTATTGTTGACATATTTACTTTTTGCTAACTGTGCGTAATTTTAAACTTTTCAAAGCTTTAATTGTTGCACGTGCATTATTTACTTTATTATTACCACCTAACATTTTACCTACCACATCTGGAACACCGCCTAATTCCAAAACTACTCTCATGGCTCCCCCAGCAATAATACCGGATCCAGCTGGAGCTGGTTTTAAAAGAATTTGAGCTGAATGTTCTTTTAACGCAACCCAGTGAGGAATAGTGGTTTTAGATAAAGCAATTTTAAAAAGAGTTTTTTTGGCTAATCTGGTAGCTTTACTAACTGCTAAAGCCACATCGGCCCCCTTGGCAATACCAAAACCAACCTTACCTTTTCTATCACCAATAACAACAGCGGCTCTAAAACGCATTCTTTTACCACCCTTAGTAACTCTAGTTACTCTAGCCAAATCTAAAATCACGCTATCAAATTCCTTTTCTTCAAACGGTTTATCAGATCTTCCACGTCTCTCACCTTTATTGGTGCCTTTAAATTGTTTTTTGTTTTCTTCCATAAAGATTATATTAAAACTGTAATCCGCCGGCTCTTGCAGCATCAGCTACGGCTTTAACTCTGCCATGATAAGCAGAACCACCACGGTCAAAACAAACGGCAGTTATTTTTTTATCCAAAGCTTTTTTAGCTAAATCCAAACCAGCCTCGTAAGCTTCGGCAGTTTTACCTTTAAAAGGATTATCCTTACCAACTTTTATACCTCGGCTAGTGGCAGCAACTAAAGTTTTACCGCTAACATCATCGATTAACTGTAAAGAAACATAATTTAAGCTTCTTTTGACAGATAAACGAGGTCTAAGAGCAGTGCCAGAAATTTTGGCCCTAACTCTATTATGTCTTCTTTCTAATTTTTGTCCTTTTGCTTTAGTGCTATTCATAAAAATATCTTTAAGAAGATTTAGTTGCGGCCTTGCCGGCTTTTCTTCTAATAATTTCATCGGAATATTTAATACCTTTTCCAAGGTAAGGTTCCGGCTTTTTAATCTCCCTAATTTGAGCAGCTACACTGCCAACCAATTGTTTGTCAAAACCTTTAATAGTAATGATATTCTTTTCCACGGTTACATCAATACCCTGAGGAATAGAAAAATTTACGGGGTGAGAAAAACCTACATCCAAAACGATTCCTTTACCCCTAACTTCGGCTTTAAAACCAATACCATTCATTTCTAATTTTTTTTCATATCCTTTAACAACACCCTCCACCATATTTTTCAACAGGCTACCAAATAAACCCCACAAGGCTCTGTCGCTTTTTAATTCTACATCTTTAACTGAAATTTTTAATTCATTGCCATCTTTAACCACAGAAACGCGAGGATGCAAAGTTTGTTCTAAAGTGCCCTTAGGACCTTTAATCACAACCTTACTGTCTGTAACAGTAGCTTCTACTTGAGCTGGCAAAATGATTGATTTTTTTCCAATTCTAGACATATTAGTAAACTTCACAAATTAACTCTCCACCAATGTTTCTTTTCTTGGCTTCTTTATTATTCATTATACCCTGAGAGGTAGAAAGGATGGAAATACCAAAACCATTTCTAACAGATAAGATATTATCCTTATCAACATAGACTCTCCTACCTGGTTTGCTAACGCGCTTTAATGAAGTGACAGCCGGTCCATTATCAACATACTTCAAACCAATCTTGATATTCCTTGAACCTTCTTCAGTATTTTCTACATTCTTTATAAAACCATCTTGTAATAAAATATTAGCGATTGCTAATTTCACTTTGGAAAAAGGAACAACAACCTCAGCCTTTTTAACGGCGGAAGCGTTTCTGATTCTTGTAAGCATGTCTGCTATAGGATCGGTAAACATAATTTTTCTTTTCTCTGTAATTTTTGTATTAAAACTTGATTTAAAATTACCAACTGGATTTTGTAATACCTGGCAATTCGCCACGATTAGCTAACTCTCTAAAACAAATACGACATAACTCAAAATCTCTCATGTAGCCATGTCTACGACCGCATTTCCAACAACGGTTAACCTGACGTGTGGTAAACTTGGCTATTTTTTTTGATTTTGCAATTTTTGCTTCAGTTGCCATAATTTTATTTCTCAATTAAAGGGAAACCAAGATAAGTAAACATTTTTTTAGCTTCTGCTTTATTTTTTGCAGTTGTTACAACAGTAACTTCTAAACCGTGAATTCTTTCTACTTCGTCTGGTCTAATTTCTGGAAAAGACAAATGTTCTTTAAAACCAATAGTTAAATTGCCATTTTCGTCAAAAGCTTTAGGCGAAAGTCCACGAAAATCTCTCACACGTGGTAAGGCCACCTTGACCATTTTTTCCAAAAAATCATACATTCTCTTGCCTCTTAAAGTTACCTTAGCACCAACCACTTGGCCTGCGCGAAGTTTAAAGTTAGAAATAGATTTTTTTGCTTTGGTTAAAAGAGGTTTTTGACCAGTAATACGTCTCAAAGTGGCCTCGACTGCTTCAGCAACCTTAGGCTCTTTAAGAGATTTACCAAAACCAACGTTAACCACAACTTTGGTCATTTTTGGAACAGCATTAACATTCTTATAACCAAATTCTTTCATTAACTTACCGGCAACTTCTTTTTTGTATAATTCTTTAAAATTCATATTAAATTACTTCTTTGCATTTTTTGCAAAATCTAACTTTTTTGTCAGCTTCTTTTCTATAACCAATCTTAACTGGTTTTTGACAGCGTTCACAAAAGATAGAAACATTGGATTCGGCTAAAGGAGCTGGCAATTCAATAATCTGACCTTTTTGTCCTTCTTTGCGAGCACGAATATGTTTTTTTAAAATATTAACGCCTTCCACTACTACTTTTCTAGAGTCAGCAAAAATCTGAATCACTTTACCGTGTTTTCCTTTATCTTTACCAGCGGTTACAATTATATTGTCGTTTGTTTTTAATTTCATATATGTTACAAAACTTCTGGAGCTAAAGAAATGATTTTAATATAACCTCTGTCGCGTAATTCTCTAGCCACTGGACCAAAAACACGGGTACCTTTTGGTTCTTTAGAAGCCTTATCAATGATTACAGCAGCATTATCATCAAATCTGATATAAGTACCGTCTTTGCGTCTAATCTCTTTTCTAGAACGCACTAAAACAGCGGTAACCACTTCACTCTTCTTGACTGTACCATAAGGTGCAGCTTTTTTAACTGAAGCAGTAAAAATATCACCGATTGTTGAATAATGTTTTTTGTAGCCGCCCAAAACTCTAATACATTGGATAATTTTAGCTCCAGAGTTATCGGCGACATTAATCATTGACCTATGCTGAATCATACTATTATTTTTTAAGACGACATTCCACAAAAGAAACCTTATCACCTAATTTATACTGATTTTTTTCATCATGAACATGATAGCGTTTGCTAACAGTAAACTGTTTTTGATACTTCACATTTTTTTTCACTCTATCAACCTTAACCACAATAGTCTGAAGACCACCTTTAGATACCACTGTACCACTTAATTTTCTTATTTTTTTTGCTTTTTCCATATTAATTTAAACCCTTTAAAATGGTCTTGATTCTAGCGACTGTCTTTTTAGCTTTGTTAATATCTTTAACTGTTTTTAATTCTTTAGAAGCAACACGAAAACGTAATTCACGAACTTTTTCTTGTTCTTTTTTTAACTGGCTTTCTAACTCTTCACGATTGTGTTGTTTTAATTCTGCAATTTCTTTCATATTTTTTATACTTTTTTAACAAAAGTACATTTAACAGGCAATTTATAAGCAGCTAAATGTAAAGCCTCTTTAGCAACAGATTCGTCAACTCCATCCATTTCAAACATAATAGTACCTGGTTTAACTGGAGCTACATAATAATCAACAGCACCTTTGCCACCACCCATAACGCTTTCATTACCATGGTTGGTAACTGGTTTATCTGGAAAGATTCTAATCCAAACTTTGCCACCTTTACGTAAAAATCTAGTGATAGTACGACGAGCGGCTTCAATTTGTCTAGCATTAATCCAAGCAGGAGTCATGGCTTTTAAACCAAATGAACCGTAGGCTACATAAGTCTTAGCTGTAGCAATACCGGTATTTCTCCTTCTACCCTTGTGCCACTTTCTATGTTTTACTTTTTTAGGGAATAACATAACATCTTTGAAAATTATTTATTGTCTGGATTAACGCTACCTTTTTTAGGGGTATTAAAAATTTCTCCGCGATAAATCCAAATTTTAACACCAATCACACCAAAAATTGTATGGGCGATACCGGCAGCATAATCAATATCAGCACGTAAATTCTGTAAAGGAATTTTTCCGGAAACCAACATTTCACGTCTGGCAATTTCTGCACCATTTAAACGACCAGAAACCATTACTTTAACACCTTGGGCTCCGGCTTTTCTTACTCTTTCAATAGTAGTTTTTAAAATTCTTCTAAAAGGCATGCGTTTTTCTAAATCGGCCACCATGGACTGAATAACAATGTGAGAGGATAAATTAGGTTTGGCATATTCCTGAACATTCAATTTTAGATTGGAGTTTTTGCCAAAAAAATTCTTCTGTAAATCTTTTCTTAAATCCTCTACCCCAGCTCCGCCACGTCCGATAATTAAACCTGGTTTGGCCACATTTAAAGTGATGACAATTTCCTTGACATTTCTTTCAATCTGAATGGAATCAATACCTGATTCTTTCAATTTCTTTTCCAAATGAGCTTTAATTTTTAAATCTTCGCGCAAAAACTTAGAGTATTGCACGCGATTTTGTGAAAACCATTTAGAATTCCACCTATAAATGGTGGCCATGCGGAAAATTGTTGGATGTACTTTGTGACCCATAAATTTTATTTTTGTTTTGCTCGATCTTCTATAACAATAGAAATGTGGCAGGTATGTTTCATAATAGGAGCCGCGCGTCCAAAAGCTCTAGCGCGCCATCTCTTTAAAGAAGTACCTTGTCCAGCCACAATTGATTTAACAAATAAATTCTCTTTGGACATTTTAAAATTATGCACGGCGTCAGCCACGGCAGTATGTAACAATTTAGCTACAGGCTTAGCCGCAAGACGCTTGCTAAAACGCAAGATATTTTCTGCATCAATAACTGATTTCCCGCGTAACAATTCTATCACCAACTCAACCTTGCGAGAAGACATTCTGATAAATTTTACTTGTGATTTAGTTTCCATACTTAAAACTTACTTCAAATTATTTTTTTTTAGTATCAGCCTTAGCCGCAATCATGGCAGATTTTTCTGTCCCAGCTTGTTTGGTTTCCATATCTTTTTGCATCTTACCACCATGTCTTACAAACTTTTTACTAGGAGAAAACTCACCTAATTTATGACCGACCATATTTTCTACAATAATCACTGGAATATGAAGTTTGCCATTATGAACACCAATAGTAAAACTAACCATTTCAGGAGTAATTACAGAAACTCTGGACCAAGTTTTAATAACGGTCTTGTCCCCGGGCCTTAATTTGGCAATTTTTGCCAACAATTTAGGATCGGTAAAGGCACCTTTTTTTAAACTTCTGCTCATAAATTCAAGTTATTTTCTGCGTTTAATGATTAATTTGCTGCTCCATTTTTTGCGTCTTCTTGTCTTAACCCCCAAAGCTGGCTTACCCCATGGATCTTCTGGACGTGCCATACCAATTGGATTATGACCTTCTCCACCACCGTGTGGGTGATCAACTGGATTCATAGCCTTACCTCTTACTGAAGGTCTCCAACCTAAATGTCTCTTTCTACCGGCCTTACCCCAACGGATCAAATTGTGATCTGGGTTGCTGACTTGACCAACAGAAGCAGAA
>JAPLWR010000114.1 GCA_026396495.1 Candidatus Magasanikiibacteriota bacterium
AAACCAAAAACAAAAAATAAAAAAATTTCTGGTTGGGGTGTGTGCATGATGTTTTCCATCAGCCTTTTAGACATTATTTGATCTGTTTTAACAAGGAGAAAGTAGTATAAGATAACCGGGATAAAAAAAATGTTGTATAAGGCTGTATACCAAAAAATGAATGGATGGTTTTTTTTGTATTTAACTAATAAAAAAATTAAGGTTAGGGGTATTAAGAGAGCTAAATAAAAAGTGTGAAATTGGACTAAAATGGCGCCCAGGAACCCACCCCAAATAATCTTTTTGTAATTTTTAGTTTGAATTCCTAGAAGGTAGAAATATAAAGACCCGACCATTAAAATCCAAGAAGCAATAAAATGAGGCGAGGCATAAATACTAAAAAATGCGTAACCTTCTGGCCACCAAACTTCCGCTGGGTACATTGTGTTTTTTGTTGCTAGCAGGGCCATCCAACCACCTATACCCGAAGTAAAAAAGAAAATAGCTAAAGCTAGGTGTGTTTTAAATTGTTTTTGGGCGTCATTAAGCCAAGCCCTGTCTAGGAATTTAAAAATGGTAAAGACAAAGATTGGGATTAGGATAATCCTGGCAAGATGAAAAGCTAGGATAGGAGAAAGGGAAAAAAACTTGGCCATTAAACCTATAACTAACCAAAAAATATTTAAAAAAGGTTTATGGGCCTCAGAGGTAAAGACATCATTAAAAAGCCATCGGCCGCTTTTTACTTGTTCTATATAAGCATAATATACGTGACTATCATGAGGATTAAATAAACCATTACCTAAATAAACAGTGTTAGCTGGTGCTATAGCCCAACCATATAAGTAGGGTATGGAAGAAATAATAATCAAAACAGCAGAGATTAAAAGAATTAATTTTTTAGTTTTTCTATCCATAAAATTAGTAAGATGAGTATATCTTAGCGTCTTTATCAGCAAAACGCAACTTAAAATTTTTATTTTTTCTAATAGCTGATAGAAGCTCTATCTCGCTATTTTTAACTAAAATCCATTGGGCACCAAAATCTTTTTTAATTTTTTCTGCTAGATTTTGTCTTATTTTTCCTTGCCCAACGTCCTTCCATTCTTGGTATAATTCTTTATTTTTTAAGTAGAAGAAGGTGGGATCTAGGCCAATTATGTAAGTATTGTGGGTGTTGTGATAAAAAAGTATAGGCCAATCACCCCAGTTAACGTTAAATACCATGCTACCCGCGGGAGTGTTATTTTTAAGCCAAAGACTAGCCTCTTGAAGATAGTTCCATTGGTAACGAGCTGTCATTTGTTCTTGTATTTTAAGAGTGTTTAGAATAAAAAAGAAAATAAAAACCGTAGCTAAATAAATAGTTAAAGCTGCGTTTATTTTTGTATTCTTTTTAAAATTTTTAAGAATTTTATTTTTTATGGAAAAATTAGCTGGCCAAAGAAGATTAAGCAAAAAGGCGCTGGCTAAAACAGCAAAGGGAGAAAAATATTCTACAAAACGTTGGGATTTAAGTGTCAAAAGACAAAGGATTCCCGAGAAAATAAATAGGGTAAAAATTTTAAGGAAGCGCTCTTTGATATTTTGAGATTCTATTTGTTGTTTATATTTGATCTTATAAAGTAAAAAAACAAAAGACAAAATACCTAAAAGAAAAATAAATATATTATTAGCAAGTAGTTCTAAAGGGTCGTAGGGGTACCATTCCATGCCTACTTGTATTGTATTTTGGTAATTTACTAAACCGATCTGGATTATTTGTTGCCAATAAAATAATAAATTATGGGGGAAATATGGGTTGATAAGAAGACCTAAGCTTAGCCCTCCACCAATAGATAACATAGCCCGCCAGTTTATTTTCTTTTCTATTATTACCCCACTTACTAATTGACTAAAAAGTAGGATCAAGAGTAAACTCCAACCTCCGTAAAACCAAACATAAATGAAAGAGGTGAGAGAAAAATAAAAGGTGCAGAGGAGAGTAGAATTAAAGTGTAAAAAAGGGGAGATTTAATCTGCCATTTTTTAAGAAAAAAATAAAAAGTAATGAAAGTTAGAACGGCAAATAATGTGGTGGCGACTTTTCCTCCTAAAAGCGGAGGAAAAAATTTTACAAAAGGAATTAACAAGACATGATAAAGAAATTGGTGGTCAGTGAAGTTGGTGGTAAAGTCGGCAAATTTAATCCAAGGGAAGTTTTTAATAACTATATTTTCCTGCATTAAAACAGCCATCTTGATATGGTAAAAAGAGTCTGGATCTGGGTAAGTGGTAGACCATTGAAGAAAAATAAAATAAGATACTAAGCCAATAAGACAAACAAAAGGTAAGATAATTTTACGAGACAGGTTCATATACCTATTAGTTTAGCAAAAAATAAGCTTATTCACAAACAAAAAACACCTCTTTTAAGGGGGTGTTTTTGATGGGGTGGCTAGAGGGAATCGAACCCTCGATAGCGGTACCACAAACCGCAGTTTTACCACTAAACTATAGCCACCATGGTAGTGGCATTATACAAGCTTAAAAGCTTTTTGTCCAGAGAAAGACTCAATGAGCCAGTTAGTGGCTTTTTCTGGGGCTGGCTCTAAAACTGGAGAAACTGGTATGCCGTACCTTTCACAGGCTGCTTTAATAATTTTATGCATCATTTCCTCGTAAGTGTAGCCGGCGGTTCTGGCAGCTAAGGGAAAACGGGAATTTTCTTTAGGATCTGGCATAATACCAGGAATTTGGTTTATTTCTAAGACATGAGGGCGGCCATCGGAGTCCATACGTACATCAATGCGACACCAATCCAAGATACCCAAAGCTTGTTTAGTTTTTAAGCAAAGTTTTTTAATTTGTAAGAATTTTTTGTAATCTAATTGAGCCGGACAGGCAATAGTTTTAAGGTTGCTTTCTGGGTTGTCTAAAATCCATTTAACTTCATAAGAATCCATGGGGGCCAAGTTATTTGGTAGGTGATCAAAAAGAATTTCTACTGGTGGCAAAACCTCTACTGGGCTATTTCCAATTAAAGCTACTGTAAATTCACGTCCAGTTAAAAATTCTTCTACTAAGGCTGGTTGTTTGAACTTTTCTATCAATTCTGCCAATTTCTTGTAAAGTTCCATCTGATTGTTTACTAAACAATCATTAGTAATACCTTTGGAAGAGCCTTCTGACACCGGTTTAACAATTAAAGGAAAGTGCATTTTGCGGGATAACCTTTCATTTGGTTCATAAAAAAGTTGGAAACGGGGAGTGGGGATTTGATGATAAGACAAAACTTTTTTTGTATAAGCTTTATTTAAGCATAAAGCTTGGGCTAAAGGCTTGGAACCAACATAGGGAATATCCAAATTCTCAAGCATGGCGGGAATTTGGGCTTCTCTATCTTGATTGCGCAAGCCTTCGGCTACATTAAAAACCAAGTCCAGCTTATTTTTAAGACTTTTAAGTTTGGCGTAGGCTTCCTCGTTAGCTTCTATGCGGTATATTTCATGGCCTAATTTTCTTAAAGCATGAGCAATTCCATTAATTGTGGAGGGCTCATCAAATTCAGCTTCAGCAATAGCTTGTTCGTCTGTTAAAGAGGGTTTTTTGTGGCGAACATTATAGACAAAAGCTAAATTAAGTTTTTTTGTTTCCATTTTTTTAAACCCGGGGGCGGTTATTTAGCGCGTTTCATGGCGCTTTGAATAATATGGTTAAAAACATCTTTGTGACTTAAACCTTGTTTAGCAGCGGAAAGGTATAAGCTAACTCCTTCATCTAAATAGGGGAGGCAATTTATTTCTAAAAAATAAATTTTACCATCGGGAGTCAAACGAAAATCCATTCTTCCTAAATCGCGGCAGTTAAGACTTTTGATAACTTTTTGAGCAGCAACTTTAATTTGTTGTTTTAAATCATCTGTTAAATTGGCAATTTGAATATCTACGCTATCGTAAAAATTATTTTTCATTTCATAGTCATAAATTTGATAGCGACGAGTTTTCAAAAATTCTGGATCTACTATATATTCTACTACATCTAGTATGGGGTCTACAAGGTTTTCAAGGAAAGGAACTGTAATATCTTTACCAAAAATGTATTCTTCCACTAAAATACCATCGGGATATTTTTTAAGTATATCTGGCAAACGTTTCTGCAATGTTTCCAAATCTTCTATCACGCTATCTTGAGTTATGCCCTTTGACGATCCCTCATAATTAGGTTTAGCAATAATTGGAAAATGTAAATGAGATAAATCTGGAATAAATCCTGGATAAACCATCTCCGCTTGAGGAGTGGGAACGCCGTGTTTAGCTACTAATTGTTTGGTAAGATTTTTATCCAGACTTAAAGCTAAAGTAAAAGGGTCTGATCCTGTGTATAATAAGCCTAATTCTTCAAAAATACCTGGCCAAAAAGATTCACGATATTTGCCTTTTGTGCCTTCGCTGGTATTAAAGATTAAATCTGGTTTGTAGTCTATTAAATCTTGGATAACCCCCACTAAAGGATGGGTTAAATCGATAAATTTTACTTGGTGACCCAATTCTTCCAGATTTTTGGTCATAAAATCTATGGTATCTTGAGAATCAAACTCAGCTTGTTCTTCTATCTCCTCGGTGCGTAGGTTAGATGTGATAGCAATTTTCATAAAATAACTTATTATTGTAGGGGTTGTAATTCTTGTTTATAAATATTGATAATTTTTTCTCTGTATTCTTCAGGAATCATTTCGGCAGAATGAACCCCAAAAAAACGCCGACGTAACTTTTTTTCTTTTTTAAGAGCTTCTACTAAAAATTTCCTTTTAAACTCTTCCATTAATGGACCTCTAGCTCCACGCCTCATGGCCATTAAAAAGGAAAACATTTGTTCTTCTCTGGCATTGGGCACAACTTCTGAAACAACTTTTAGTCTTTTATTGAAAATGACAAAATGGCGGCGGTATTTTTTTTCAAACATGTTAGCTTTGAGGCCCAAATTACGAGGGTCATAGCCTAGAGCTTGGCCATAAAGATAGGTCCAGGCACAAGTAATACAATTACAGCACCCTTTTTCATTCATGATTTTTTGAGAAGTGCAGGACATTAAATATTTGAATAAATAAGGATAACGGTGGTTAATAATCTGCATCTCGGCGATGTTAAACAGCGGCTTGATTATGCTTACAACCTTAATATTGCCTTCAGTTAGCATATTTAGGTACTTGTTTTCCCCTCGCATATAACCAGTAGACTGATCGCCAGAGGGGTAGGCTTTAAAATTCTCCCCATCAATGTAGTAATCGTCTAAGTTTTTTTCATTACCAAACATGATATATTTAGAACGATAATGATAAGCAATGGGGGTTAATTCCAA
>JAPLWR010000003.1 GCA_026396495.1 Candidatus Magasanikiibacteriota bacterium
GATGCTTACCATTAGAAACATAGGTTTGTTCTGTCCCATCGCTAAATTTTTCTGTCACTATCGTACCTTTTTCAATCCATTCACTAGCAACTCTTACCGCTGTATCTAAAAATCCACCTGGATCATTGCGTAAGTCAATAACAAAAGCTTTGGGATTTTTTATTACTAATTCTCTAATGGATTGATCAAATAACTCAGCAGTGTCTTCATTAAAACTAGAAATTTGAATATAAGCCACTTGGTCTTTCATCTCCCATTTCACACTTTTAACTTTAATTACATCCCTAATAATTTCCACTTCTCTAGGAGCCGTGCCACCATCACTAAAAATCATTAACTTAACAGTAGTACCTTTTTTGCCCCTAATTTTATTAACCGCTTCATCTAAGGTCCAACCATAGGTATCTTTACCATCAACAGCCAAAACCTTATCCCCTGCTTTGATTCCCGCGCGTTCAGCTGGAGAATCTGGTAGAGGAGCCACAATAGTAATTATTTCTTTTTTCATTCCTAATTCCGCACCAATCCCGGAAAAACTACCAGATAAATCTTGATTAAACCTTTCAGCTTTTTGCGGACGTAAAAAAACGGTGTAAGGATCCCCTGCCGCGGCCACCATTCCTTCTATGGAACTATAAAACAAATCTGCATCAGCCACTGGTTTGCCGATAAATCTTTCTTGTAATTTATTCCAAACATCCCAATAAAGATTAAAATTAACATCTTTAATTTGGGCAGTACTACCTAAACCATTAACTCTGATAGTGGTTGAAGCACTGGCGCCCTCAACTTGATTGCCATTAAAAGTATCGCCAAACAAAACTCCTACGACAAAAGAAGTTAAAACTAAAACCACCAAAACCCCAGAAGTTATAAAACGTCTGTGAGGTGATGGAGTGTTATTATTATCTTTAAAAAATATTTTAAAATTTTCCATACTTAACTCGTTTCATTTAAAAAGAACTTAAGGTTTGTATTCTATCTGAACTCCTAATTTCTGTAATTTTTTATCAATAGATTCATAACCTCTGAAAACAATTTCAGCTTCATTTAAAACAGTTTCACCCTCTGCTAATAATCCAGCAATAAGCAAAGTGGCGCCAGCGCGCAAATCAAAACTCTTAATTTCTCTACCATAAAGTGGTGTGGGGCCAGTAAGTAAAACCCTGTGAGGATCACAAATTACCGCATTAGCTCCCATTTTAGTTAATTCATTAATATAACCCAAACGTCCTTCATACATAGGATCGTGAATTAAAGATGTACCCTGACACTGGGTAGCTAAAACACCAAAAGGTGCTTGCAGATCTGTAGGAAAGCCAGGGTAAGGCAAAGATTGTAATTTAAAAGCTTTTAAAGGATGACTGTGGTGAATAAATAAAGTATCACCCTTGATTTCCCAATTAACACCAATAGCAGTAAAGAGGGATAAAATTTTATCTAAATGTTCTGGCACAATTGGATGAATAGAAATTTCTCCATGAGTAGCAGCGGCAGCCACAGCAAACGTACCAATTTCTATTTGATCTGGAATAATTGTATGTTTGGCACCGTGTAATTTTTCCACACCTTTAATTGTTAAAGTATGAGTGCCGATTCCTTCTATCTTAGCGCCCATGGCCACTAAAAAGTTACACAAATCTTGAACATGAGGTTCAGCAGCAGCCAATTTAATAATAGTTTCTCCTTGGGCTAATACGGCCGCCATTAAAGCATTTTCCGTTCCCGTCACTGACATTTCTGGCAAAACAATTTCTTTGCCAACAAATTTATCAATTTTTAAATGATAGGCATCACTTTGTCTTTCAATAATCGCACCCAATTCTTGCAAAACATAAAAATGAGTGTCTAACGGCCTATTGCCAATAATACAACCGCCTGGTTCTGGCAAAATTGCTTCTTTAAATCTTACTAACAAGGGGGCTAAAAACAAAACAGAAGAACGCATGCTTTTAAACATTTTCTTATCCAAACTAGTCAAACTCATTTTATCTGCTTTTAAAGAAACGGAATGATCTCCAACCCACTCTGCTTTGACCCCTAGGCTTCTAGCAATTTCCAGCATTTTTTCCACGTCAGAAATTTTGGGTACGCGATCTAAAATACACTCCTCATCTGTTAAAAGACTGGCGGCAATAATTGGGGTAGTGGCGTTTTTCATGCCACTAATCAAAACATCTCCTTTAAGTTTTGTTCCTCCTTGAATAATAAATTGACTCATAGATAAGATAGATGATACCATAAATTTATCATCTAGACAAATATCCATGAACATAAAAACTCGCCGCTTAATTTACCTTTTTTTCATCTTAATTTTTGCTGTTACTGCCCCGCTTGTAGTTTTTTACACTGCTGGTTATCGTTATAACATCCAAAAAGGCAAGATAGAGCAAGTAGGCGTTCTTTTTGTTAATACCACACCTAAAGACGTACAAATATTCCTCAATGACAACTTAATGTCAAAAGTTAGGCCTCTGCGCTTACCCAGTTTACGACCTAACTATTATCAAGTAAAAGTCACCAAAGATAATTATTTTCCTTGGCAAAAAACTTTAGAAGTCAAAAGCCAGGCTAGCACACTAGCTTTTGATATTGTTTTATTTAAAAATAATTCACCAGTAATATTGGATGATAAAAATATTCAAACCTTTGCGCTTTCTCCCAAAGCTGATGCAATAGCTTTGGCTAATAATGATGGGTTACGAATAAAAAACCTTAGTGACAATACGGAAAAATTAATTTGGCCAACTAATGGAGCGGAGATTGAAAAAATTATCTGGAATAAGGATTCCAAAAATTTATTGATTAAAAAGGGTGGCCAATTTTTTATTTTAAATACTAATGGAACAGATCCTGTTGTAACACTAAATAATATCCAAAATAATTTACAAAAGGCAGAATGGGGCAACAATGCCACAATCTATGGTTCTACTGGAAATGGGTTGGCTGAAATAACTTTTGATAATAAACAAAGCAAAATAATTGCCACTAATATAAAAGATTTTGCTTTTTTGAATGGAACTTTATATCTTACCAAACAACAAAATGACAAGATTTTAGTTTATAAATATAGTTCTCTAAACATCTTCAATAGATTAACAGAACTAGCCTGGTCAAAAAATTTATCTACTAGATTTATCAGGTGTTAAACAACCCATTCTTACTCTGAATGGAGTTTCTGCCTATTGGGGACCAGGAGAAAAAAATAATTACTTATATTATTTTGATAAAGCCGAGCTGTGGATTTTTGATCCCGTAATTAAAAAATCATACATGTTGAGTCGTTATGAAAATGATATTCAAAATATTTTACCTCTACCAAATATCCCCTACTATGCTTTACAACAAGGACAAAATATTTTATTAAGTGAAATTGATGACAGAGATCAAAGACAAAAGTATACTGTTTTTCAAGGAAGAGATGTTAAAGATTTACAAGTAGACGCCGAAGGAAAAAAATTATATTTTCTAGATAGACTAAAAAACGGTTACGAATTATTCCAGCTGGAGATACAATAAAAAATAAAATACCCCGATTACTTAATTGCAATCGGGGTTTGTTTGTTACGGATGAATCTCTATGATCCAAGGAATATTACCATATCCAATGATCATTCGCAGAATGATCTCCGGTAGAATCTTGAGTTCTTCCAAAACCACAAACTCTTGGCGGGAATGTACCCGACGGGAACTCATGCCCATATTGAAAGCTGGAAGATTGGTAAAATACATGGCGATGGTACTACCATCAGTGCCATAGCGCACACTTTGTAGCTTGGGTTTCTCCCCCATTACCAGATGATGAGCCTTAACGGCAGGTTGTAACAGTTCAGGGTGTTTACGTATAGCAGAAGCTGTATTGGTGTAAATCAGACCACTATCGGCGACACTGAAATTCACCCGGTAACGTCTGGCGGCGTAGAAAGCGTGAATATGAACCATACGCGCCATCTTGGCAATTTCAGCCGGATCAAAAGACCGGGGATACACCAATACGCGAGTCAGGTTAGGGTTACCTTCTTCAATAGCTGAAACATAATAGAATGATTCCCTACCAGAAGTATTCCAGGGACTTGGATACTTGGAGAGTTTGTCTACCAACCTCGCAGCCGCATAGTGCGCCGGATGAAGATTTTGCCCATCGTCGCCAGGATGAGCATCCATACCGGTGAATTCCACTACCAATTTTCCGCCGGCCATGGTTTCCACATCAATCGTGCCTACTTCATCTCCATCCACAGTCCAAACAACATCCCATTCGCGAACAATCTCTTCCGGCATCACGGAAATGTTGTCTACACCAATTTCCTCATCTACTGTAAACCAAAAATCTACAGAAACGGAATCTGGAACCTTAGTCACCAGATTAATCAAAGCCTGCACGGCTGAAACTACGCCGGCCTTACAATCACCACCCAAAAGAGATGATCCGTCGGAGGTAATGATAGTCTTGCCTTCTAATCCTGCCAAATCTTCCGCCGAAATAACTAATCCATCAACCGGCAAACGAATATCCCCTCCCTTATATTGATGATACATGGGATTGGCGCGGCCGGGATTATTAGGATGAGTATCGACGTGGGTAAGAATTGCCACATGAGGACCAGGAATTGTACCTTTTACTCTAACGAGCAAGGAACCATCCGCCAAGATACTATAAGTGGCAAATCTACTCTGAAAGGAACTACCAACCATTTCCAAGACATTGGTAAAAAGAAGCTCCTTCAA
>JAPLWR010000035.1:0-1259 GCA_026396495.1 Candidatus Magasanikiibacteriota bacterium
AATTCATCACTGGTTGACCTATTATCTTTTGGGGATCATCTGCACCCAACATTTTTAAGGCTGCTTGATTAAGAAATAAAATTTTTCCGCCACTATGAACAACCAAAGCGTCGGGGGATAAATCTACAAGATTTTTGTAATTAGCCTCACTTTGTTTTAATTGTAGTTCCATTAATTTCCTAGCTGAAATATCCCTAGAAATTCCCAAGACAGAAACCGCTTTTCCTGTCTCATCAAAAACAGGACACAACCAAGAACCTAAAAATAATTTTTTACCTCCCATATCTTCTTCTGCTTCAACATACAAAGATTCTCCAGTTACTAAAACTTTTTCTAAATTTTTTTTATGCCTTTCTGCTGCTTCAGAAGAAAAAAATTCTACAAACGGCTTACCAATTAAAGAGGTACTGTCTTGTTTAAAATGTCTAGTAGTATAACTATTAACAAATTCAATTTTAAAATCTTTACTAAACATATAAATCATGTCATGGGCTGCCTCGGCCAAAACACGATAGCGATTTTCTGATTTGATCAATTTTTCTTCATTTTCTAGACTTTGTAAGGCAAACCCAACATCCTCAGAAACTTCTACTAATAAATTAATTTCATCTACCCCAAAAGCATTTACTTCAGAAGAATATACATTCAAAGCACCAATTACCTCCCCATCAACAACTAGGGGCAAGGCCATGGATGATTTCAAATCGTACCGTTTAGCTTGTTCTAACCAAGCCTTAAACCTACTATTAGCTGTAAAATCTTGAATGTTTTGTGGTAACCTAGTTTTTATAGCCAAACCAGTTGGTCCTGCCCCAGTAGGTTTTTCATCCCAAGTAATTTTTACTTCATCCAAATAACCAGTACTTTTTCCAGCTTTAGCTACTGGCCGCACATCAAAATTGCCCTCTACTTTTAAACCCACCCAAACTAAACTGAATAACCCGGTAGAAATTAAATACTCGCATAATTTTTGAAAAATAACTATGCGATTTTTTTCTTTTACTATTAATTGATTAACTCGACTAATTGCTTTTAACAAAATATTTAATTTTTGCACCCGTTCCTCTGCTGCTGTACTATTACTGGTCTTAGGAAAACTAAACATAGAATTATTTTTTAAGTTGGGCTTTTAAGTCCTCGACCTCTTTTTTTAATTCTAACATTTTTAATTCTCTGCCAACTAAAGTCTGATTGATTCTTAATAATTCTTCCCCTATCTCTTTTTGTTGTTCTTCTGTTTTTTTTCTGTGACTGGCATC
>JAPLWR010000035.1:1272-7518 GCA_026396495.1 Candidatus Magasanikiibacteriota bacterium
AGCTGGAGCTCCATCAAACTGAATTAAAGAAACAACTGCTTCCACTTGAATTGACACACCTTCTTTGTTTAAAATTGCCAAATCATACTGATCTTCGGGACTAATACGGCCTAAAACCCGCTCTTTATATTTATTTTCTATCATTTCTTTAAAATTAGGATCTACAAAATCTAAAAAATCCTTTCCTAAAACTTCTTCCTCCCTATATCCAAACATAATGGCTAATTTAGGATTAACAAATTTTATTTTCCCGGTTTGTACAATTAAAATTCCATCTTGACTACCTTTTATAATAACCTTGTACCTCTCTTGATTCTCCTTTAATTCATCAATCAATTCTTGATAATACCTAAATATTGGCTTTAAATGAAAAGTGCCAATTAAAAAAAATAAAGAAATTGCACAACCTAAAATTTCTTCAATTAACCTAGCGGTATTTAATTGTGACTGCCCGATATCTAACAAAAATAAGATGTTACGACTTGCCCTCATCAGCAACGCTACGGAAAATAACCACCAAGCCAATTTAAATCCACTTAACCTAGCTAAAGAAAGAACAAAGAATATATTGATAATTTGTAAAATGATGGAAAAAGACAGAATAAATGTAATTTCCATATAATAATAAGTTTTTAAAGTTACTAATATTATACCACTTAGACAGAAAATTGTGTAATGTTTTAGCTAAGATTCGCTCTTAATTGGACAAGCTGGCTTTATTTTGATATAAATTAAGTATAAATTAAATTAATTCTATGCTTTTATCAATTATCTTAGCTAATTTAGTGGTGGGAATAATTGGCATCTTGGGTGCTTTCTTAATTATAAAATTTTTCCAAAATCGCCACGATTCTCTTTTATACTTAGTTAGTTTTGCCGCCGGCTCTATGATTGCCGTATCTTTTTTTGATTTGATACCAGAAGCTATAGAAAAACACGGCAACCTAATGGCTGTAATGGAATTTCTGGTTTTAGGTTTTATATTATTCATGTTAATAGAAAAGGCCTTTATTTTTTACCATTGTCACGAAGAAAACTGCCAAGTCCACAGTTCCATTAAACTAGTTATGATTGGTGACACCATCCACAATATTTTAGATGGTGTGGCTATTGCGGCTAGTTTTTTAGCTGGCAACACTATTGGTTTATTTACCACCCTAGCCATTATTATTCATGAAATTCCTCAAGAGGTGGGAGATTTCGGAGTTCTGTTACACGGTGGTTATTCTAAAACAAAAGCACTCTTGTCTAATTTTGGATCGGCTGTGGGAGCAATTTTAGGTGGCATAGTAGCATTTTTCACCTTAAATTATTTTTCTTCTTACTTGCCATATGTCTTAGCCATAACAGCCGGCGGTTTTATTTATATCTCAGCCGCTGACTTATTACCAGAAATGCATCGCAGAGGAAATACTCGCACTAAAATTTTTTTTCATAGCCTAGTAGTAATCTTGGGTGTAATAGTAATGTGGTTATTGGGAAAAATGGTCAGAGAATAAAATATTTTTACTGAGCGGGCAAAAAAAACAAAGCCGGAGTTACTCCGGCTTTTTTGTTTCAAGAAAAAAATTGGTTGTATACAACAACCATGGCTATTGCACTACTAACGGGAATGAGAAAATTGTCTGCTTTCCTACCAATGAGTTCAGATAGGGAGGCAGAAAAAAGCCCGACCAAGAAAACAACCAGAGCCTGCCACAAAGTCAATTCTAGAGGGATGATTTGAACCCAATAATTAACTAGCAGTACTGTAACAAGACCAATCCCCCCACCCGCTAAACCAAAGAGTACTCCACCGAGTGACTTATCTTTAGCCCAGCCTCTTTCAAAAACTACGATTGGCCAATATTTTCCCAGTTTGGCCAAAGGATCTATCAGGCCAAAATAAAGTATCACCGCGGCACAAATCCATCTAGGACCGATGATCCAAGCAGTAGACAACCCCAAAACAGAGGCAACAGTTGTAGTCTGTTGATGATTTTCTGTTTCACGAGTAAAAAATTTCTTGACTAAACGATTATCAATCCACTGCAGAAAACGGGTGAAACAATCGGTATTATGCCACCTGTTGATTGCCAAGCGTACCCCATCCAAAACAATGAACACAAAGGAAACCAAGCAAAGCAAAAAAGTAATAAGATCGGCATCTAGTTGAATTAGATGCACCAACACCCAGCCAACAAGCCCAACAGAAAAATGTAACAAGCCACGAACCAGTTCTCTTTTGCCAGACCACTTGCCCCAAGTAGCAGAATAATCCCGTGCTGTTTTAGCCACGTTTTTTCTCCTTGTCAAAAGAACTTACATAGTTTTAACATATTAGAAAAAATAAGGCAACCTCTGTTATGCGAGAAATTGTGTAAAAAAAATACCGGCGCGTTAAGCACCGGTTGTTTGAATCAAATCTTGCCAGCCCAAGGAATAACATTCTCGTCAGTCAGAACCAAGCGAGAACACCCCTTGATCTCTTGGCCTTGATAAATGGTTACCGAAGCGTTTTCAAAAATATTTCCCTGCTTATAACGCCTGACAGCTTCATCAATGGGAAAATGATGAATCAGACGTTGAAAAAGCAACGCCCAATGACCATGAACAACAATCAGAACATTTTCATCCTTACAATCACGACGTAGCGTACCCAAGAAACTATGGATTCGTTGTTCAACATCTGGCCAATTCTCTCCTTGAGGTGGCCGGTGATGGTATAGGCCTTCCCGATCCTTAGACTCTAATTCTTTAAAATAATGCTGGGCAATTTCTTCCCGGGTCAATACATGATAGATTCCACGGTTGGCTTCTGCCAAACGAGGATCCTCAAAAATATGAGCCTCAGGAAACATAATTCGCATGGTCTGACGCGAGCGTTCGTAGTAAGACACATAGTAGGTGTCAAAAGCACCAAAACGCTGTTTCAAATACTCACCGGTTAGACGAGCTTGCTCTTGTCCACGAGATGTCAAACCGTACGCGTGAGTAGCAAGGTTAAAACGTGCTCGTTCATCAACCGTAAGCACATTACCCTCTGATTCAGCATGCCGCACCAAAACCAAATTTCTAGGCCAACCCATAATTATCTCCTTTGAAAAGAACCTTTGGTTATATTTGTTTTAACCTCTTTTCTAAAAAAAGTCAAGATTGTTGACAAAATATCAATTTTATACTAAGATAAGCAGTCAATTTTGGGCTTAATAAACCCTTAAAAAATTGATAGGTTCTTTTACAAAGAGGAGGAAGGGAAAATGAATATTCCCGTTAGAATTCTAGCATCTCCCCCCTTGTCAGAAGCAACAGAACCAAAGGTGTTTGTTCCTGACATCATCCGCAATTACCCCCACTTTGCCCTTTCTTTGGCTAAAGTTCTGGGCGTACCTTTGCAGCTTTTTGCCCCGCCAAACCTTTGCGGTGTTCCGGGCGTGGATATCGAGACCATTAACCGCCTTCAAAAAGAAAGATTGGACACTCTCTTTCCGGGGTCAAAGCCGGTTTCCCAACTAGAAGTTGATCCAGGCATGATAGTGATTAGTAATTCGATCGCAGAAAAACGCCAGCCCTACACGGTAATAGCACCGCGCTACATGGCTGAATTTGATCCCCATGGAAAGAAGAAGATCATTGTCTCTTTGGGCGATGGCCAAGCCGGACTCAAGGCTACTGTTTTTGCAATTTGGTTTGCCAGACGAGTAGGGTTTAGTTTGGTTTTTTGGCACACCACTTGGCGTGACCCAACAATCTCTTCAGACAACCCCCAGGATCACATGAACCACCAGGCCAGGCTGGTTTTACTGAAGGCACAGACCCTAGCAGAAGAAGCTCACGTGCCCTACGAAATAGACATCCGGTCTGTTTCCCAGGCTATTGCCGACGGCATTGTGGCCGCTGCCTATGATAATGATTGTTGTCTGATCGTCATGAAGCGTGGTGATAGTGCAGTCATTGGTAGCCATTGCGACAGCACGGTGGAAAGGACTCCCATTCCACTTATGGTAGTAGGATAAAGGAGGTAACGATGAAAAATAGCAGATGGTCGTTCCTCTTCTCACCTTACGTTGTCATGCTCCTGATCACAGCAATGTACATAGCCAAGGTTTTTGCCAAAGTTGGTATTGGTAATTGGGTCAATTCACCAGTCCTGACTGGCGATGGTCTGCACAACTTGTCAGATATTGTGGAAGCCGTGCTGGTAATCATGAGTGTTTACATTTCTCGTCTGCCCAAAAGTGACAACTATCCTTTTGGTAGAAAAAATGTAGAATCACTCATGGTCCTAGCAATTGGTCTTTCCATGTTTGGACTTACATTGCAGATCATTAGCAAATCCTCCATTGGTATTTTGCAATTTTTTCCCGAGGCAGATACTTGGATCCGTGGCTATCTTGAATTACCAACCTACGAACCGCTCCTCATGGGGCCGGACTACTTCTGGTGGGTTTTTGGAGTGACGGCTGGTTCTGTGGCCCTTTCCGGTATCATGGGCACCTACCAAATTCGCGTAGGCAAAGAAAGAAATCACCCCAGCTTGATAGCTGATGGACAAGAAACATACAGCGACGGAAGAATCGAAACAACAACCCTGGTGGGTATTCTCTCCGAGTACTACTTTCAAGCACCTTGGATCGAATACATCCTGGGTTTGGGAGTAGCAGCTCTGGTAGCCAAAACAGGTTGCGAGATGTTCTTACGAGGATGGAGAGCTCTCCTCCAAAGATCAATTGGCAAAGAAACAGAAGATAAGATCAAAGAAATTGCTTTGCGAGTAGAAGGAGTTTCAGCCGTAGATAAGCTGATTACTTTCTCAGTTGGTTCTAGCGCAATTTGTATCATCACCGTGATTTCCCGCGCTAGGGCTAACATGATCAAACATATTCGCCGAACCACGGAAGACAGGCTTAGCCGCTACTTAAAAGAAGCTAGTTTTTCAGGAAGTGAAATCTATGTACGGCTACAAATGCCTGACCCCAGTTTCTATCGAGTAGCCGAAGCCATCACCAAGGAAGATGGAAACCTTTCTGTGGCTGGTAGTTTGTCTACCGCGACACATATCCGAGTCTACGACATTGAAAGAGAAAAGCCAGTTAGGGCCACGGATGAACCTATTACTGGTCTAACACTGGAAGATGTCGTGAAGCTACTAAAGCGCAAACGCGTCACCACTTTTTCCATCTTTTTTGAAGACCCAACGCTGGAACAAGCTGTAGTTGGAGCAGGAATCAATTTCCATCTAGCTCCTATAGCCAAAGTTCTAGCTGACTCCGCTTTCTAATTTTTTCAAACAACCAACAAGAGCTCTTGCAAAAGGGCTCTTTTTTTATAGCAATAAGCCTATTTTTCTGTTATAATTTTGTTATAGTCACAAACATGAACCAAAATTTTAAAACAATTTTTTCTGTCTTTTTCTCAATTTTTCTTTGGGGGTCTTTTTTAATTTTTTCTGCTCCTAATGTTCAAGCCGTTACCACAGCTGAAATGCAAAATAAATTAGAAGAAGAATTAAAAGTAGTAGAGCAACAAATAGCACAGTTTGAACAAGAATTAAAAACTACCAGCCAACAAAAAAACACTCTTACTAATAAAATTAAACAACTCAAAACACAGCAAGCCGCTCTTAGTGCCCAAATCAAAGCCACTTCTTTAACTATTGATTCTTTAAATTACAAAATTGCTGACACAGAACAAAATATTAAAAAAAATGAAATTCAACAACAAAAATTGAAAGATGATATTGTCCAGACCATTCGTTTACTTTACAAAGGTGAAATTAACTTTTTTTTAAATGTGGCTTCAAAAAATACCCTTTCCGAAGCTTATGTAGAAATTGATGACTACTTAAAAATAATGCAAAAACTTAATTTTTTGGTAGTGCAAGCTGAAGAAATCAAACAAACTCTTAAACAAAACCAAGAAATTTTTTCCGAACAACAAGATGAAGCTTCTACCCTTTTAAATATTAAGGCCATTCAACAAAGTTCACTTAAAAAAACTATTACCGAACAGGCCCAGATTTTAGAAAGCACCAAGGGTCTAGAAAGAAATTATCAAACAGTTATAGCTGACTCCAAAAAAAAGGCGGCCGAAATTAGAAGCAGAATTTATGAATTATTCAACACTGGTAAACAAATAAACTTTGCCCAAGCTTTAGAAATAACTGAATGGGTATCTACTTTGACTGGACTAAGGCCAGCTTTTCTTTTGGCAATCTTAACTCAAGAATCAAATGTAGGTAAAAATGTTGGCACCTGTAATAGAACC
>JAPLWR010000077.1 GCA_026396495.1 Candidatus Magasanikiibacteriota bacterium
AACTTCTAAAATAAATCAAGAGCAAACCCTACCCTTCAACTGAGGGTAGGGTTTATCTTTTTATTTTATTTTAATTCTATTGTAAAACCCGCACTATTTTCTGCTAATAAATCACCCGTTTTATAATCCAACGCTCTAATTCTTACAGCATATTCACCTGGTAATAAAGTTGTGGGAATGTTTTGATTAACAGTAATTCCATAAGTTTCCGCTGGATTCATACTCCAACGACCACGTAAAGTAGAAATTATCATCCCAGTAGCATCCACAATTTCTCTTAACATCCTGACATCTTGTTTTACTTCTGTTTGATTAGTGTAACTAAACCGAATGCGTAATTGAAAAGGGGTTCTAACCTCAATTTTATTTTTGGCCCAAACTGTTGGATCAAAAACAATAGAGTTATCAAACCCCAACTCACCTTTAATTAAATATTTATATTTAAACTTCTCCACAACAAAAGGAAAACTATTTTCTTCGATCATTTTTCCTTGACTATCAAACACCCTAACTCTCTCGATAAATTCACCTGGGGTCCAATATCTCCCAATCAGTTGTTTTACGTCTATAGATACTTCATCCCCTGCCTTTATATTACGATAAGCTTGGGTAGAAGCAATAATTGTTCCCTTAGCATTTAATACTTGTCTAACTAATCTTACTTTTCGCATCTGCTCTGTATCATTAGTATAAGAATAGTTAAACATCAAAGAAGTGGCTGGTTGTAAAGACAAAGAATTAATATTGGAAATCACAATTTTAGATTCTGGATTAAGTACGATCAAAGGCGTTTCTACCACCACAGGTGTTTTAATCACGGGGATGATTATTGGTACGAGCGGAGTGGGAAGCAAGGAAGGTGTAGTCGAAATAAAGGAGGTAGACCCTAACAAAACAATAGCAGAGGACACTGTAGAAGAAAAATTATTATAACTATCACGATATCTGACATAAATATTTTTTGTCCCTGTCGCAGAAGAGAGTGGCCAAGACTTACTGGAAGTTACGGGTTCCCAAGAAGCACCCAAAAAACCAAAATTTTCTGAAATGATCATTTCTGAAGCACCACTAGCACCCAAAGTAAGGGTAACTAGATTATTACTAGTAGAAGTTGCTCCATTATTAATAGATAAGATTGGATTATAAACACCAGAGACAGAAGACCCACCGCCACCCCCGCTAGCCGCCACGTCATTATCAGTAATGGTTACCGTTACACCACCAATACTAATACCATTATAATATCCGTCCACACTGGTGGCTGTATGAGTAATAGTGCCAGTCTCTGTTCCTTCCACACCAGTATCAGCTGTAGCAGTAATGGTTACAGTTTGAGGAGTATTCCAATTAGCAGTAGTGAAAGTTAATGTCGTGGGCGACACAGAAAAATCCGCGCTTGTTTCCGCCACTGTTACAACCACATCCGCAGTAGGTGCTAATTTCAAAACAGCAGTATACAGTTACAGCTCCAGTGGTTTTACTTAAAGTAACTCCATAAGCAAGGGTTGTGGTAGCTGTACTGGTAGTAGAATAAGCTGAGTAAGAAATACCATCGCTTAAATATCTTGCCCGAACATTAAATTTATATTCTGTGCCTTGGGTTAACCCTGTCACAGGATAAGTAGTATTAGTGGTGGTGCCTACCACGGAACTGTCCGTATCATTATATACTTGATAAGTTGTTCCACTTCCATTACTACTACCATTCCAAGTTAAGGTTAAAGTACTAGTTGTAACAGCCGTCACCACAGGCACACCAGGAACTGCTGGATTAGTGTAGGTTTGAGTTAAACTCCTATAAGTAGAGGTACCATAACTATTATAAGCAGCTAATAAAAACCAATGAGCAGTGTTAGGATTTAAAGTGTTAACTGTTGCGGAAGTAGCGTTAGCGGCAATTGTTGAAGAAGTAAAACTAGTTCCATTAGTAGAAGTACCCAAATCAAAAGCTGTCTCATCACTGGCATTATCTGTCCAAGTGAGACCAATGGTGCTAGCGGTAACAGTAGAAGTAGCAAAATTAGATGGAGCAGTAGGCGCACTACCCACAACTGGAATTGGCAAACTACTAGTTACAAAGGTAAGTTGCCCCGCAGATGTCACCCATGAACCCGCCCAATTTTCACTAGTTGTGTTATAGGCTTGGGCCAAACCAGATCTGTCACCCAAAGGAGTAGCAGAAGAATACAAATTGCCAAACAAGGTACTAGTATTTGCTGTGGCCAAAGGAGTTGCCCCATCAGCCAGCGAAAAGGTAATTGGATCATTAGTATTAAAATACATCAAATTCATTGGCTGATGATTGGCATAGGTCGTTAAAACAAAAGAATTACTACCCAAATTAGTGGTTGTCCAACTCCCATTAGACCCCTTTTTTTGATACATTAAATTTGCAGCAACATTAAAGGGTCCGCTACCTGATGATGAAATTGGGTCAAAATATAAAACACCAGGTAAACCATTATCATCAACAGCCAAACTAACCAAGTACGAAAAAGCTATATCACCCGGACCTGTTAAATTAACATATGGACTAGCTAAAGTGGATGTTGTCCAACTAGTACCAATATTATCCGTGGAAGAAGCATAAACTAAATTAAAAGGAAGGGCTGTTTGATAATAACCCATATGAAAAATTCTTGAAGCTCCTGTCCCACTCACTTTAAACCCAATTAAAGTAGAATTGTCATCAGCTGTGCTTACCAAGGCGGAAGAAGGGGTCCAAGTCACACCCTTATTGGTGGAATAAACTGTGTAAAATTTTGATTGAGTACTGGGAGAATAGCCTCCAAAAATAGTAACACCAACAAATTCTTCAGTCTCAGAGAAATCCATATAAATTTGTCTTTCAGCATCCCCAGTAGTTAAATTACTCCCTACTGTAGTAGTGGCTGACCAAGAAAAAGCATTTGTGGAAGAAGTAAACCAAACTTGACCAGTTCCTGAACCACTAAAAGTACTGGAGGCAAAGGCCGCTAAACCAAAATAATTTCCAACACTATTATAATCAAAGGCGAAGAAACCATTTAAGTAATTACTACTACTTTGGGTAGTGGATTTAATACCAGTAAAGACACTTCTTGGTTCACTCCAAGTTCCCAGTACACCAGTAGTAGAGGTGGTCATATAAACATTGTAGGTACCATCGGCCGTGGAACTAGAAAAGGCTAAATAATATAAATCATTAGCCCAAACTAATTTAGTTTTAGAATCAGAATTTACAGACAATAAATTACCATTATAAACAGCTGGGGCTGCTGGTAAAGCCAAACTTACATCATCATAATAAACAGCCTCACCTGTAACACTCGCCCCACTACTTTGATTAATTAAAGCAATCACAACTTGCTTGGAAGCAGGCACTGTAATATTTTCACTAATTTGTTCCCATGTATTACCCACTGTATTTATGGGGGTAATTCCTGGTGTGGGGTTGTTACCAACAATGGCCTCCCAAGCGTTGGTACTAAAATTCCATAATTGAGTAGCAGTAGTACCAAATTCCCCATCTAATACTAAAATATTCGCGGCCATTTTAGTATTTGCAGAGGGTGTATAACCCCAAGCAGACACAACGTAAGTATCACCCGCAGTGGCAAATGTATAGGCCTGATAACTATGAGTGGGACCACTGGATCCGCAGGTATTTTTTTCTGAGCTTGCCCCCGCATGTTTGATAGTTGTTTCTTGTGTCAAAGTACCATTACCACTACCGCCTGGATTTAAAACCGACCAACCAGTGGGATTACCTCCCGACCAAGTTTCAAAATCTCCATTGGTCAATAAATTGGTAGCCGCTAAAACAACATTATCTTTGTTACCCAAAAATTTAGGAACCACGGAACCAACAATAATTAAAACTAAAATTCCCAAACCAATTCCTAAATATTTGCCAGATAAAGAAGAAAAAAATCTTTTATATCTAAAAATCATAAAATTTTACATTCAAATTAACTTTATTAATATTATTATAACAAAAATTAACTTTTTATTGTGTTATCCTGTTGAGAATTCTGCTTTAAACTACTTTCAGGATTTAACCCCATATCTACCCCGATAGCCGCTGTTGGTTCTGAATGATTTTGCAAGTCTATAGATTCACTCTGTTTCTTTTCAAACCCAGGTTTTTCATACATCAAATAGTATTTGTTTCTACCCACCAAGAAAGCATACCTACCTTTTTGATCAGTTACTTGAGTTTCTAATAATTTATTATATTCCGTATCAAAAATACGCACCACAGTTCTTTCCAAAGGTTTTTTATTTTTATCATTATAAACAATACCCCAACTCTTGGGTTTGGGAGGATAAGCCAATCGCAAAAATAAAATATAGAAAACAACCTGTACAGCCAATAAAATAGCCGTTAAAATTCCTGGACTAATTATCACAAAGGCTACTGCCAAAATCAAACTAATAATAGAAAAGGCGTGTTGCAAACGACGCACGGCTAAATGTAATAAAATTTTAGCCACGGGTTTTTCTTCACCTAATGGATCTAAAGGAATGTTAGGTGTTAAAATAGCTCCTCTTTCTTTTACTTCAATAATTTCACCATGATATAAATCTAGAAAATTTTTGTCTTCTTTTAAAGAAAAAAGGAAATCTGTAGGAAATTTGAAATTAGTTTGTTTAATATCAATTAGATACTTACCCGGTAAAGGTAAAAAAGCATACCGGCCTTCTTTATCGGTAACTTTAGACTGCACCACTCTTCCAGTAGTAGAATCCACCAAACGCACAGTTACCAAATCTAAAGGCATCTTTGTCAAAGCATTATAAACCACTCCCCAACCCTTACGTTTTCGTCTAAATAAAATTAAAATTGGCTGGGTAAACAGGAAACGTAAATACATTAATAATTCAGAAGCACCAACAGCAGCTGTGGCAGAGACAGCAGCGGCACCAGCTATAATAGGCGCGGCTACATCCCTAGTAGTTTGTTTAACTACCGGATCAGTCACAAATTTGCCTACTTCTTTTTGAACGATTTTAGAAACATAGACACTCTTTTCTCCTAAATTTTTAGTAACATTTACAATATTTGTTCCTAAAGAAGCATTAAGGTCAATAATATCTTCTATTTTAGGTGGCACAGCCAAAAACTCCAAGGAGTTATTTATTACCACGCCATTAGAATTAAAGTAGTTTGTCTCCAATGTTCTATAACCTGTTTTTTCTAGGCGTATTATATATTTACCTACTGGCACTACAAAACCAAAACCCCCATCAGTATTGGTAATTTGAGGATTTTGCTGTCCATAGGCTTCAGCTGGCCATAAAGTAGAGTTAGTTATTAAAGAAACAGTAACACCTTCAACTGGAACTTTATTTTCATCTTTTTTCTCATAAACCCTCCCCCAATTTAAAACATCCAAAGTCCAACTAACTTTAGTGGTTTCTAAATCTTGAAAAGAAAAGAGTATCTCAATAGGGTAGGAGTTAGGCACTACTGGAACATTAACATCTGTTACCCAAGAATTATCAGCAGAAACAAATCTAAAAAGATAAAAATCACCATTTAATTTTAAAGTGATTGTATTTACTGCCTTGGGCAATAAACCTCCAGAAAATTTTATCCCCAAATCAAACTGTGGTAACAAATTCATTACTGTTTCCGCAGGTACACTAATTTTTCCCTTAGAGGTGGTAAAGAAAAAATCAGTTAATTTAAAAACTGTTTCACCTCCTCCTCCTGGAGGTGGCGGCGGAGGGGGAGGTGGAGTTTCTCCAGTATAGGGTGTAGCACTAATAATTGCTCCACTGGCAAAATTGTTAGATGTATCGTAAGAAAAAACAGAATAATAATACAAAACTCCATTAGTTAAACCTGTGTCCTCTTTCGTAATATTACTACCTTGATAAACAAAAATTCCGTCAGCTGGTGTGGCTGGAAAATTAGTAGTACTCCGCCTAATCATTACTCCATTAAAATCACTATCGGCTGGATTCTGCCAAGATAAATTTATTTTTTTATCTCCCGCCACAGCTGCTAAATCAATAACATTAGCAGGTGGAGTCACATCTGACCCGGTGGTAAACTCCCTCATTTCACTACTTGCGGGATTACCATTTGTATCAGTTGAATAAACAACATAATAATATTTAGTAGCTGACGTCAATGGACTGATGACCACACTATGACTAGTTACTTGGCTGCTACTGGTTTTTAAAGAACCTAAACCAGTTGTGGTCCCATAAGCCACTTGAGAATTGGCATTTTCATTTGTAGTCCAGGTAATTGTGGCGGAAATAATCTGAGCATTTACATTAATATTACTAATTACTGGTGGCACATTATCACCTGTAGTAAAAGTTTGATCTGCTGAAGAACTTTCATTGTGACTAGCATCAGCTGATTTTACTTTAAAATGATATAAAGTTTCTGGTTGCAACCCAGTTATAGGAATAACATGTGATGTTTCTAAAATATTACTGCCAACAGAACCTAATTCATAACTTGTAGTTAATCCATACGACACTGTGGAAGTGGCTACCTCATTGGTAAGCCAAGTTACTGTACCTCCCTCTCCAGTAATATGAATGACATTAATATTATCAATAACTGGTGGAGTAATATCGCCAGTTGGAATTATAAAAGTTTGGTCATTAGACGTGGCTTCATTAAAACTTGCGTCAGCAGATTTTACCTTGAAATGATAAGTAACATCGGCTGATAAACCAGATAAATCTAAACTATGCGAAATAGTAAAAATCTGGCTAGAAACAGGGGTTGAAGCATAAGAAGTGGTGAGACCATAAATTACTGTGGAAGTAGCACTTTCATTTGTTGTCCAAGTAATCCTTACTGAAGAGGCGGATAAAATTTCATAATTAATATTAGAAATATCTGGAGCTGTAGTATCTGGTTGAGAGGTTGAAAGGGTTGATGAAGAAGCAATATTAGA
>JAPLWR010000099.1 GCA_026396495.1 Candidatus Magasanikiibacteriota bacterium
TTTAAAATTAAAAAGCCAAGTATAAGAGTATCCAGCGCTAATTAAGGAAGGTAATTGAATTAAGAGGTGAAGAAGGGCACCTAAAATTACACCCCAAGCTAAACCAGTATTCCCCCAGAGAGGTACAAAAAAAACTGCGCCAAAAATTATACCAATGTTATACATCATTGGTGAAAGAGAATACACAAAGAAGTTTTTTACTGATTGCAAAACTGCGCCGGCTACAGTTGATAAACCTAAAAGTAAGGGACTTAAAAGCATTATTCGGGTCATTTTAATAGTGAGGGCTAACTTTTCTCCGTTAAACCCCGGAGCAATAAATGGTACTAAAATTGGGGCTAGAGCAATTAAAACAACTGTTAATATGATTAAGAAAAATCCCAAGGTGTTAATGGCATTATTGACTAATCGCCAGGCTTCATTTTTTTTATCTTTCCAAAGTGTACTGGAGCTAAAGAGTTTAGTAAAAACTGGTATAAAACCAGCGGAAAAAGCGCCTAAAATTATTAGGTTATAAGCAAGATCGGGAATTTTAAAAGCCGCATAGTAGGCGTCTATGACGTCACCCGCTCCAAAATAATGGGCTAAGACTCTATCTCTTATAAAACCTAAAAGACGGGAAACCAAAGTTGTGGCACCTAAAATTAAAGCCGCGCCAGTGACACTTTCAGTGTAGTTATTAAAAATTTTTTTCCAAATCATTTTATTTGGTTGGAAAAGATTATTTTGAGAAGGGTTTTGGGTGTAGTATTTTTTTCTTCACCCAAAGTTAAAAGTAGTTCTCCCTCAGTGATATCTTTTTTAAAATTTAAACGCCATTCTGTTTTGCCTTTATCCTCTTTAGTTATTTGGTAATCTTGACTGGTGAGATTTTTTTTATAAAAATCAAATATTTTTTTAGGGGCGTCATTTAAATTATCCCATTCTATTTCTATTATATCTAGATTATTGTTGGGTATCGGTTGCAGTAATTTTTTAAAATCAGCGTAATTTAAAGATGGGGAGACAATAATATTGTTACGCAGAATCTTTTTTTCTTCTGCTAAGTCTGGTTGGAATTTTAAAATAATTGGACCAAAAATATATTTTGGTACTTGAGCCAAACGATTAAAAAGCAAATCGTTCTCTTTAGCATCTTGGAAGTGGATTAAAGATCTGTCATCAAAACGGTATAGGGGGACATCGGTGGGAAAATGAGAGGGAAGGGCTGCTACTCGTTTGATAGTTGGCCCACTATAAAAAATACTGATGATACTAAAAACTACCACAGCTAGAATTACCAGAGTAATTAAAAGAGAAATCAGCTTCCACAGGCAAGAGCCTTTGTTTTTAAGAGCAGGTTCTTCAATGGGAGATGGAGTAAAGTCACGAATGACTGGTTGGGTTGAATCCATAGGTATTAGATAAAAGTATTTTAGCAGGATTCCAGACTTAATTCAACTTGTGAGTTGAAAAGCCGCTTTTACAGGTCCAGATAGTTTTTTATTTTTATGTTATAATAAGCATATACCCTAATTACTTTAAATTATAAGCAAAGTATGAAGCTAACTTTTCACGGAGCAGCAGGGGAGGTAACTGGCTCTTGTTATCTATTAGAAACTAACAACAAAAAATACCTTATAGATTGTGGTATGTTTCAAGGTGGGGAATTCAGTGAGGACCGTAATTGGAACGCTTTTGGTTTTGATCCGCAAACTATAGAGGCTGTCATTTTAACCCACGCTCACTTAGATCATACAGGGCGATTGCCTAAACTAGTTAAAGAAGGTTTTACCGGCACAATTTATGCTAATCCCGCCACTAGGGATTTAGCCCGTTTGGTAATGCTGGATGCGGTGGAAATTATGTTGTATAACCAGAAAAAAAATGGTATTCCTTTGTTGTACGAAGAGGCCGATGTTGAAGACACAATGAAATTGTTTAAAAGTGTTGATTATGTACAAAAAACTAGATTAGATGAAGATGTTCATTTTACTTTTAAAGATGCGGGACATATTTTGGGCTCTTGTTTTATTCGTTTAGAATTAGAAGGAAAGATAATTGTTTTCTCTGGTGATATTGGCAATGTTCATGTGCCGATTGTGAGAGAAACCGCCAATCTAGGAGAAGCAGATTATTTGGTTTTGGAGTCTACTTATGGTCATACTAATCATGAAGATCCAGAACGTCGTATTTTTCTTTTGCAAGATGCTATTATCACTACTATTAAAAGAAAAGGTGTTTTGATGATTCCAGCTTTTTCCTTAGAAAGAACCCAAGAAATTTTATATGAAATTAACAGCCTTTTAAATAGTAATCTAATACCGCACTCACCAATTTTTTTAGATAGTCCTATGGCCGCAGCAGCCACAGAGATTTATAAAAAATATCCTCAGTATTTTGATGAGGCAGCTAAATACTTAATTGGTAAAGGAGATGATCTATTTAATTTTCCTGATTTAAAAATAACTCACACACCAGATGATTCCAAACAAATTAATAATATTAAAGCGCCTAAAATTATTATTGCTGGATCTGGTATGATGAACGGCGGAAGAATTTTACATCATTTGTTGCGTTATTTAAGTGATGCTAAATCAATGCTTTTGATTATTGCCTATCAAGCCAGAGGCACTTTGGGCAATCGTTTGTTAAAAGGAGAAAAACGAGTACATATTGCAGAAGTTAGGGTGATCGGAGCCTATAGTGCTCATGGTGATCAAAATAAATTAGTAGCTTGGGTCAAAGAGGCCAAGCGTTCACCTAGCAGAATATTTTTAGTACATGGCGATGAAGAACCTTTAAGTGCTTTGCAGCAAAGATTAGGGGAGGAAACAGAAGCCCAGGTTACAATAGCAGTTATGTCTGAAACTCTAGAGATTTAAAAGAAATTAAAAAAGACCGTCCGAGCGTTATGCCGGACGGTTTTTGAAAACTAGTAATCAATTAAATGTTGGTGGCCTGTGTTAATCAGGCCAGAGCGGTGGAGGCCTGGTTGGCCGGGTCATCTCCACCCACAGGGGGGAGAGCGTTGAAAACGTGATCACCCTTGTTGATGAAAACGTCGTAGAAGAGAGAACCTGGGAAAGCCTGGGAAGCAAGATGACGCAGGGTGTGGTCATCAAGTTCCATGGCATTGTAGGCCTGGAGGTGAGTTGCTTCTCTGTCATCCGGCTCCACATCTCCACAGCTACGCTTTCTTTCTGCCGCCTTGTGGAACCACTTGGTGATCCTTGTGCCTTCAAGAACTTGCTTATTGCGCAGAGTGATCTTCTCAGGATGAATACCTTCCACATCATAGGCCACAGCCTTGAGGCCGTTTTCGTCGCCTACGATGGTGAAAAGCTTTTCTCCTCGGCCGTGGCGCAGAAGCGCTGAACCAAAAAGATGGGGAAAACCACTCTTGGTGACCGCAGCCAGAAGTGCCGATTCCTCGCACAAACGCCTGCCCATTCGTTCCTCCTTGGTGTCTCTTAGTATTATCACCCTGTGTGGTAATACTTTTTTCTATCTCGATTTCAGGTCTGTTTGTCAAAGGATCAAGTTTGGTGTTCGAGAAGACGACGGGGAGGAGGTATCTTACCTACCAAAGGTGAGGCATTTGAACCCCACGCAGGTGGTCCCCCAAAGGAGCTAGGTTGTTTTTCCTTGTGCTCCCAAATGATCACTGCACCAGTTCCAAAAAGTTCCCTAACCAATTTTTGAGTTTTGGTTTTGAGCTGGGGAACTCCAAGGGTTTCGGGTTTTTCTACTTTGGGCAAAGCTTGACTAACCGGTGTGTGTGATTCAGCAGACAACCAATTGTCATCTACAGCAAGAAAGGCGCAACGGAGATTTTCTTTCCTTCCATTGTGACCCATAGCCACAATGAGGCGCTTGCCATAGAGACCATGTTCTTCTGGTAACTGTACTCCAGCCATAAAGACCACTTTGGGTACTGCTGACGAAAAGGCTTTGCGTGCCTTCACGACACACCTTGAGAAACCGCTTTCCATACCACCAACTCCCTTGAGTTTTGAGAAACTGAAAAGAACAGCTTTTCTACTTTAGGCTAATTAAGCTTTTTTGTCAAGCATTTTCATTTATCCACAAGGTCGTTTTTTATTTTTTATTTTTTTGCTTATTTAAGGCAATATTAAATAGTTATTTGTGGTTGAAAAAGGACTAAAAGTGGTGTATACTATAATCATAGTGGGGATAAGTGGGGAAAAGTGGCAAAACACTAAAAACCGAGATTTATGTTTATTGGTGAATTTCAACTCTAGATTGATGCTTTCTGGTGCTATGGATGTAAAACTAGATGGACAGGGTAGAATCATTGTTCCAGAATATTTACAAACATTTGCCGAATTAAAAAAGAAAATAGTTATTACTGGTTTGTATAGTCGTTTAGAAATTTGGGATGAGGATAAGTGGAATATTTATAAACAGCAAACAGAAACTAACAGTAACGATATTGGAGAGAGAATGGGGGAATTAGGAATATAATATGGCTCACATTTCTGTTTTTTTGCAAGAAGCTGTTGAAGGATTAGGTCTTAAAAATGGTGATAAAGTAATAGATTGTACTTTTGGAGATGGGGGGCATACACAAAAAATTTTGGAGCAAGTAGGAGAAAAAGGACAGGTTTTGGCCATTGATACCGATAAAGAGAATATTAAAAGAGGCCAAAATAAGTTCAGTGCTAATAAACAACTTTGTTCATTTAAAAGAGATTGCAGAAACTAATAATTTTCTTGGAGCGCAGGGAATTTTAATGGATTTAGGTTGGTCTTCAACTCAGTTTGAAGAATCAGGCAGAGGTTTTAGTTTTTTAAAAGATGAACCCTTGGACATGAGGTTAGGAGGTGGCGATTTAACTGCCAAAGAAATTATTAATACTTGGTCAGAAAAAGAATTAGGTCAGATTTTTAGAGAATACGGAGAGGAAAGAATGTGGCGTCAAATTGCTAAAGCCATTGTAGAAACTAGAAAAAAAGAAAAAATAGAAACATCAGGATCTCTGGCCTTACTAGTGGATGTCTTAATTAGGAGAGGTGAATCACGTATTCATCCAGCCACAAAAATTTTTCAAGCTTTGCGTATTGCTGTGAATGATGAATTAAATGTTTTAAAGCAGACCTTACCTCAGGCTTTAGAAATTTTATCTCCTCAGGGCCGATTAGCTATAATTTGCTTTCATTCTTTGGAAGATAGAATCGTCAAGCATTTTTTTCAAAAACAAGCTGGCAAAAATTTAAAAATAATAAATAAAAAACCCATTGTGGTTGGCGCCGAGGAATTACATAATAATCCGCGCAGCCGCAGTGCTAAACTAAGAATTGCTGAAAAAATGTAACCATATGGTCTATTATTCAAAAATGCATCGTGTTACTACAATTGATTTATTTTTTGAAAGAGCAGATAAGTATAAAATTTGGTTGTTGATTGCCTGTGTTGTTTTTGGCATGGCCTATTTTTGGCAAGTTAATTCAGTTTCTAATCGCGGTTTTAAAATTCGTGATTTAGAAAAGCAAATTTCTTTGTTAAAAAATTCTAATCAGCAATTAGAATTACAAGCTGCCTCTTTGCAATCTTTGGAAAATTTAAATGATAAAATCAAGCAGCTCAATATGGTAGTACCAGAAAAAGTGGAATATCTACGCCCGGTGGGGTCTGGTGTGGCTTTAAGATAATTTTTTATAAAGCGTTCCTGTCAAAGGGACGCTTTTTGCATTAGTCTTTGGTTTTTGATACAGTAAGCATATCTTATGCTCACTTTTTTGCTAATAATCACTGTATTTTTTGTTTCTATTGTTGCTACTCTTTCAATTAAAAAAGCGGCAATTTATTTTAATGTTTTAGATCACCCTAATCATTCAGCTGAAAGAAAGATCCATCGTCAGCCAGTTCCTTTGTTAGGTGGAGTAGCAGTGATGATATCTTTTTTTATTGGGGTAGCCTTAATTTATTTATGGCGCCCAACTTTTATTACCCACATTACTCCTGGGCAAATGTTGGCTGTTCTTGGTGCCTCAGTTCTTTTAATGATTGGCGGGTATTTTGATGATAAATTTAATCTACCTCCTTTAAAACAATTAATTTTTCCTTTGTTGGCCGTTATTTTAGTTGTAGTGGTGGGGGTGAATTTAAAAGAAATCACCAACCCTTTGGGGGGTAAAATAGATTTGTTAAAATTTACTTGGTGGGGGCGTTTTGTTTTGGTGGATTTAATTGTCTTTTTTTGGTTGTTAGGCATGATGTATACCACCAAGTTATTAGATGGTTTGGATGGTTTAGTAACTGGTTTAACTATAATTGGTAGTTGTATGATTGGTTTTTTATCTTTAACTGAAAAATTTTATCAACCAGATATTGCCTTACTATCTTTTTTATTTGCAACGGTTAATCTGGGATTTTTAATTTTTAATTTTTATCCAGCTAAAATTTTTTTAGGTGAAGGCGGGAGTTTATTTGCGGGTTTTATTTTGGGAATTTTAGCCATTATTGCCGGAGGAAAAATTGCCACGGCTCTTTTAGTCATGGGTTTAGCAATTATAGATTTAGCTGCTGTTATTGTTCGTAGGCTTCTTAGAAGTAATTCACCATTTTTTGGCGATTCAGGCCATTTGCATTATCGTTTATTAAAAGCAGGGCTGAGTCAAAGACAAGCAGTGATTATTTTTTATTGTTTAGCTGGTGTTTTTGGGGTCCTGACACTTTTTTTGCAAAGTAAGGGTAAATTGTTTGCTTTACTTATTCTTTTATTGGTGACAATTTTTTTAAGTGTGATTCTAGATTTAAAAAATAAAAAAAATGAATTATCCTAAAATTTCTTTCAATTTTGTTTTTTTTCTGATTATAGTTGTTTTGTTTACAGCTTCTTTGGGCTATATGAAATATCGCGAATATTTTTTACCCACAGTAGAATTAAAAATTAATGGTGTTGTGGTAACAGCTGAGGTGGCAGAAACTCCTGCTACCTGGGAAAAAGGTTTAAGCGGTAGAAAAAAATTAACTGAGGATAAAGGCATGTTGTTTATTTTTCCCAATGAAGACAGACATTCTTTTTGGATGAAAGATATGAATTTTCCAATTGATATTATTTGGATTAAAAATGGTGAGGTTGTAGACATTGCGCCCAACGTAGCCCCAAGTTTATTAAGACCTTTACCTACTTATTTGCCCCGTTTACCTGCTAAACTAGTATTGGAGACTGTGGCTGGTTTTAGCACAAAAAATAACCTTAAAATAGGGGATAAGGTAGAGCTGTTGACAGAATAAGCTTTGTTTAGTATAATATCCTTACTAATAATTTACTCAAAACTTTTAGTTTCCTTGAGGTGGCGAGTTGATAAAATTTTAAATTAATACTATGTTCGCAGTAATTCAAACCGGTGGAAAACAATACTTGGTCCAAGAAGGACAAATTTTAAAAATTGAGAAGATTGAAGGAGAAAAAGGCGCTAAAGTAAAGTTTCCTGAAGTTTTACTTTTGGCCAATGAAGATGGAACTGATGTCAAAATGGGCAAACCTCATTTGGATGTTAAAGTAGAAGGTGAAATTTTAGAACAAGGACGCGGCGATAAAGTGTTGGTTATTAAATTCAAACGTAAAGTTAGATACACACGTCGTCATGGTCATCGCCAAGCTTATACTCAGGT
>JAPLWR010000092.1 GCA_026396495.1 Candidatus Magasanikiibacteriota bacterium
AAGCCGAAGCTAATAAAATTTTGGAAAAAACTACTTTAGAAAATAAACAATTAGCCGAAAGTATTAAGGAACAAACAAAAAAAGAAATAGCCTCTTTAACTGCTCAAGCAAAAACTAAAATCAAAGAAGAGAGGGAAGAGATGATTTCTGTAATCAAAAAAGATGCTGGTGATTTGGTGGTGGCGGCATTAGAAAAAATTTTAAAAGAAAAAGTAGATAGTAAAAAAGACAAAGAATTAATAGAAGGCGTGGTTAAAACACTTAAGGCACAGAAATAGTATGAAAAAAGGTAAGGGAAATAAATTTTATGCCAAGGTTTTGGTAGAGGCCTTAAAGGATTTGAAACCGGGGCAAACCAAAGAAGTTATTAAGAATTTTGTACTTTTTTTAGTCAAAGAACATAAAATTAAGAAAGCCGATCAAATTATTAAGGAATTTGAAAAGTACGCCAAATTAGCAGAAGGTGTTCAAAGGGCTAAGATTATTTTGGCTAAAAAAACTGACGAAAAAATAGTAGAAAAAATTAAAAGTTTATCTTTGGGAAAAATTGAAGAAGAAATTATCATTGATGAAGAAATTTTGGGTGGATTTATTTTTCAAACGGATGATACTATTATCGATGCCAGTCTTAAAACACAATTACAAAAATTAAAAAAATCATTTAATTAAAATATGTCTATTCATTCAATTGTTGAAGAACTTAAAAAGAATATTTCCTCTTTTGAACAAAGTGTAGAAGTGGAAGAAGTCGGTCAGGTTATTGAAATTGGTGATTCTATCGCTCGCATGAGTGGGCTAACGAAATGTCAGTCTAATGAAATGTTAGAATTTCCTGGTGGCACTTATGGTGTGGCTTTGAATTTGGAAGAAGAAACTGTTGGAGCGGTGTTGCTTGGTGAATATAAACATATTAAAGAAGGGGACACTGTTAAACGTACAGGTAGAATTTTATCTGTTCCAGTAGCTGATAGTTTGATTGGTCGTGTAGTTAATCCTTTGGGTCAAACTATTGATGGTGGTGCCCAAATTAAAACTGATAAATTTTATCCTTTAGAAAGAATTGCTCCTGGTGTTATGAGCCGTGAACGTGTTTCCGAGCCTGTGCAAACTGGTATTAAAGCTATTGATGCCATGATTCCTATTGGTCGCGGCCAACGCGAACTTCTTATTGGAGACAGACAGATACAATCATTGTTTTAGCCGGCGCTTCTGATCCCGCTTCTTTAAATTATCTGGCTCCTTATGCTGGTGTGGCTATGGCTGAATATTTTATGGATCAAGGCAAAGATGTGTTGTGTGTTTATGATGATTTGTCTAAACAAGCTTGGGCTTATCGTGAAATTTCTTTATTGTTACGTCGTCCACCAGGTCGTGAAGCTTATCCTGGAGACGTGTTTTATCTTCATTCCAGATTATTAGAAAGAGCTTGCCGCAGAAATAAAGAACATGGTGGAGGTTCTATTACTGCCTTGCCTATTATTGAAACCCAGGCAGGTGATGTTACCGCTTATATTCCCACCAATGTAATTTCTATTACCGATGGTCAGATTTTCTTGGAAACAGATTTGTTCTATCGTGGTATTCGTCCAGCTTTGAATGTAGGTATTTCTGTCTCACGTGTTGGTGGCGACGCTCAAATTAAACCAATGAAAAAAGTGGCTGGCAAATTAAAATTAGCCATGGCTCAATTTAGAGAATTAGAAGCTTTTGCTCAAATGGCATCAGACTTAGATGTGGACACAAAAAAACAACTTGAAAGAGGTCAAAGAATTACCGAATTATTAAAACAACCTCAATTTGCTCCCATGGCTGTGGAAGAACAAGTGGTAGTTATTTACGCAGTTAATAGTGGTTACTTTGATTCTATCCCAGTTTCTAATATTGCCGATACTGAAAAGAAGTTTTTATCTTTTTTCTCATCTTCTAAAGGTGCTTTATTGAAGAAGATAGCCAAAGGTGAATGGGATGAAGCAGTGGAAGCAGAAGTAAAAGGAGCTTGTGAAGAATTTATTAAACTTTAATTATGGCAGTTAATGCTAAAATAATTAGACGTAGAATAAAATCGGTTGGTAATACTAAAAAAATTACCAAAGCTGTGGAATTGGTGGCGGCAGCTAAAATGCGTAAAGCTGTTCGTTCGGCTTTGGCTACCAGATCTTATGCTATGCTTGCAAGAGAAATGCTTTTAAAGCTTTCGGAAATGAAAAAGTTGACCAAACACCCCTTGATGGCAATCAGACCAGTTAAAAAGATTTTATTAGTGATCGTGAGCTCCAACAGAGGTTTGTGCGGTGGTTTTAATTCTAACGTTTTCAAAAAAGCCGTTGAACAGATTAAAAATGTTGATTTTATTGCTGTACAGCGTTCTTTTGGCAAGAAAATAATTCCCAAAGATAGTAAAGTAGAGGTGGAGGCGTTAACTGTTGGTAAAAAAAGTGAAAAAATGGCTTTAAAATTAGGTTTAAAAGTCTTGGCTAGTTTTAATCAATTATCTGATACACCTCATTTATTAGAAAGTAGACCCATAGTAGAAATCATTAAAACAGAATTTGAAAAGAAACATTTTGATAAGGTGGCAATTATTTATACAGATTATATTTCAGCTATTTCTCAAAAACCAACCATCCGTCAAGTTTTGCCTATTTCTCCTATTGATTTGGAAAAAATGATTAAGAGTTTGTGCGAGCACGGAAAGGATGAATGTGATTTTGAAGAAAAACCAGTGGAATTTATTTTTGAACCTAACCCAACTTGGGTTTTAGAACAAATGTTACCCAGACTAACAGAAGTACAAATTTTTCAGGCTCTTTTAGAGTCTAGCGCCTCAGAACATAGCGCCAGAATGTTGGCCATGAGAAGCGCTTCGGATGCTGCGGAAGATATGATTGGTGATCTAGTCTTTACTTTAAACCAAGCACGTCAGGCTAGCATTACCAGAGAAATTGCAGAAATTTCTGGTGGAGCGGCGGCTTTGGAATAATATTAATTTAAAAATAATTTAAAAAAATTAAAAATAGTTGTATGAATAAAGGTAAAATTTCACAAATTATTGGTGTGGTGGTAGATGTTTATTTTCCAGAAAAACTACCAAACATTTATGATGCCCTAGAAACAACTTTGCCTGATGGTAAAAAGTTGATTTTGG
>JAPLWR010000044.1 GCA_026396495.1 Candidatus Magasanikiibacteriota bacterium
GTGTCATCTCCGCCAATGGCCACGACAGCATCAATCCCTAAATTTTTAATGTTATTAGTGATTTGATCTACTCCACCTTGAATTTTAAAAGGATTGGTGCGGCTAGAACGCAAAAAATTTCCGCCTAAGTTTTGGATTAGTTCAGTATTAAAGTTTGTTAAGTCAATAATTTCGCCGTTTTCTAGAAGAGATGCCCAGCCAAAGAGTCCGCCGAGTATCTTCCATTGTTTGTTTTGGGCTTCTTTAATCACTCCTTGGAGTAGGCTGTTAAAGGCTGGGGAGAGACCGCCACCGGTTAAAATTAAGATAGTTTTTTTACTAGCCATAGAGGGTTTCATCTAGTTTAAAACTTTTTTGGTTTGGTGTCAAATCTTAGCTAAATTAAGCCAAATGGTTGACAAAAGAGGCCAGTATGATAAATTAATGTAATACTTATAAAAATATGCCCATCAATAATCTTTTGATAGACTTTGACCACACTCTTCTCAACACCCCGCAAATTAAATATGAATGGGCGGCGGCTTTGGAGAAATGTGGCGTTCCTGAACAAATTTTTTGGCGCACCTATCCTTTGGCGCGTTACGGAGAAACTGGTAAAGCATCGTATAACCCCCGTAGACATGTGGAATTTTTAAAAGTTAATTTAAATTGTCCTATGGAGGAGGCCATGGAAGCAATTGAAAGTGTAATTAAAAGAACAGGAGAATTTTTGTTTCCCGGTGCCAAAACTTTTTTAAGCAGAATGATGAGTTTAAATGTGCCTTTAACTTTGATAATGCATGGAGAAAAAGAATATCAGCAAGAAAAAGTAGAAAATAGTGGTATCGCTGATTACTTTACTACTCTACATTATTCGGATAAAGATCGTTTAGAAATTGTTAAAGAACTAAAATTAGATCCCTCTCATAAAATTTTTTGGTTGTCTCATAAATTGGAAGACATGGTCAAGGTGAAAAAAACCTATCCTTTTATCACTCCTATTATCAAACGTCGTAGCGACGTGCCCTTAGTCCATTATCGTGAAACCGGATTTTTGAATTTTGAAAATTTTGATGAAATGCAGGATTATCTAACTATTATTCAGGCCACCAGTTATTAATATGACAAATATTTTTGATAATGTGGGAGTGGTTATTTTAGCCGCCGGCAAAGGGACCAGACTTAATTGTGTGGATCATCCTAAGGCTATGCATTTGGTTGGTGGCAAGCCCTTAGTTTCTTATATCGTGGAAAAAATAGAAGAAGCAAATATACCCAAAGCCAACATTTGTTTAGTAGTGGGTTTTTGCAAAGAAAAAATTACAGAATATTTTGGGGATAGAGTTAGTTATGCCGAGCAAACAGAATTATTAGGCACCGCTCATGCGGCTTATATTGGTAGTAGGGCCCTCCCCGCGCATTTAAAATTTGTTTTAGTATTAAATGGTGATGATAGTGCTTTTTATAAATTGGAAACTTTAGAAAAAATGGTGGCCGTTCATACCAGTGATGGAGCGGTAATAACTTTATTGTCTGTGGAGCCGGAAGATCCAACCATGTACGGCAGAATTATTCGTCATGAGGACGGTAGTGTGGAAATTATTGAAAAAGAGTATCTGACAGAAGAACAAAAACAGATTAAAGAAACTAGTACTGGGACTTTTTGTTTGGATCGAGCTTGGTTTGAAAGAATTTTCCCCACCATGCCTAGAATGATAAAACTTGGTAAACTAGGAGAGTACGGAATGCCCACCACTTTTGCTATGGCTCGTAAAGAGAATTTAGCCGTCAGAGTGGTAAAAATGGAGGATAATAGGGAATGGTTTGGTATTAATACCCTGGATGAATTGCAAGAGGCGGACCAAAGAAAAAAACAAGGTTTATAAATAAAGTTGGAATATGCAAGATGTTAAAAAATTAGCCACAGGGCATGAAGCTGTTGTTGAAGCTTGTTTTGATGCTGGAGCCAAAATGATGTATGGCTATCCCATTACCCCCACCACAGAAGTTTTTACTGGGTGGATTAAAAAAGGCGGGGAGTATTTGCAAACCGAAGATGAAATTGCGGCTGGTTTTGCTGTCTGTGGCGGAGTAATTGCCGGTCAAAAAGCTTTTACAGCTACAGCTGGGCCTGGTCATGTCTTAATGCAAGATGCCCTAAGCATGGCTGAGGGTATGCGTTTGCCATTTGTAGCAATTATCGGACAACGGGGGGGGCCATCCTCTGGCACAGTAATTTATTCTCAACAAGAAGTTACCCTAGCTTGCTTTGGTGGTAACGGCGAGGGTTTACGTTTAGTTTATTCTCCATCTACTATTGAAGAATTATATTTTTTAACTAGGGTTGCTTTTAATTCTGCCTGGAAATATCAATATCCCACGATCGTTTTGACCGATGGTTATTTATTAAAGAGCCGCGGAGTTTTTGTGGCTGATAAAACCATAGAAAATGCAGAAAGTTATCCATTGGTAAAAGAGGGAGAAAAAAAACACTGGCGTAATATTTATACTTTTGAAGAAGAATTAAATGAAGCCGTGGTAAGAAACAAAAAAGATTTTGATTCTATTAAAAAGGAAGTGGCACGTTCTGAAAATTATCAAACAGATGATGCCGAAATTTTATTGGTGGCTCATGGAATTGTAGGCGGAGCAGCCAAAGATGCCATTAATGAATTAAGAAAAAAAGGTCAGAAGATTGGTCTGTTCAGACCAATTACTTTGCGACCATTTGATAATGAGGCTTTTGATAAAATTGCTATGCGGGTGAAAAAGGTTGTGATTGTGGAATCTAGTTTGGGGCAGTTGGCGCAAATTGTGCGCGCTGAAATGGCGCCAGAGATTGCTACCCCAATTGAGTATATTCAATATCCAGCGCTTGGCATTGAGGCGGAAAAAATTGTAGATTATTTTTTATGAACCAAGAAAATGCAGCAAAATTTTGTGCGGGTTGTGGCTATTCTGTCATCTTAATGATTTTGAATCAGGTTTTGGCTGCCCAAAATGTCCAAGACAAAGCAGTTATGGGGTTAGATATTGGCTGCTCTCTTTTGGGTTGGAATTATTTACCCATCAATACTTTTCAAACACATCACGGACGGGTTGTGCCCACCATGCTTGGGTATAAACGCGCCAGAAAAGAATCAACTAGTGTGGCGGTGGTAGGAGATGGGGGAGCTTACGCTATTGGTTGGCAAAGTTTATTTTATGCTGCGCGTCGTGATGAACCAATTACGGTAATTGTGGTGAATAACTCTGTTTATGCTATGACTGGTGGGCAAACAGCCCCCACTACTGTTTGTGGCCAAAAAACAGACACTCACCCAGCCGGTTCTTGTGAAGAATCTTTTTATGGTCCGGAAATTTTAAAAACTATTGTAAAACCTGGGGCGTATTTAGCCAGATCTGCCGCCAATGACCCCAAAGGTATTTTTGCGGCTTTGGAAAAGGCTGTCCAGACTCAACAAGCCGGACATTTTTCTTTGGTAGAAATTTTATCTTTTTGTCCTACTAATTGGAAGACCACTGGCAAAGCTACTTTTGATTATTTAGAAAATTTAAAAAAGATTTATAAAATTGGGGAAGTTTAATATGGCTGATAAGTTAAGCAGACGTCCAGATATTACAGAGGCAAAAGATTTGAGCCAAGCAGAAAAAGAGGCTTTGGTTTTAGTTTGGCAAAAATTGGTTTTAGGTCAAGAAGGAGAAACAGTAGATTTATCTACTAAGAGCTTAGAAGAAACCAGAAAGTGGTTGCAACAATCTTTAATGGCAGAAATTAAAAAATTGACTACTGAGTGGGATGTTAAACAGGGTTTAGATATTTTAAAAGATTCTAGTTTAGGGAGTTTGGCTGATAGACAATTACTTTTTATTGAATATATTAAGGATCAATTTTCTATTCGTACAAAAAAGTTTGCACCAGCAACGGAAAAAAGTTCTAAATTTGATTCCTGGCCAGCCATGATGCAACAGAATAAGCAATTTAACTGTGTTGGCGGTTCATTGCTAGGCGCGAGTTTTTTAGAACAAGCTGGAATAAAATTTTGGCAAGGTAGTGCTGTTGGTCACGCTATCAATATTGCTCAATTAGACGATGGACGTTGGTTGTATGTTGATTTTTTAAACGGTTTGGTTAAAGAAATTACTCCTAAAATAAAAGAGGTTAGAGGCCAAACAATGTTAGAGGTGGATGATGGAGAAGTTTGGTATAAAAATATACATTTGTTATCAGCCGATGCAGTAGGAGTTTATGTTTTAGGGAATCTATCCGCTTTGATTAATGAGGCTCAAGAAGAAATGGGTACTGCCACCAAAGAGGAAGAAGTAGATTATTTCGCAGCCAAAGAATATTTTCAAGCTAACAAAGATCTTTTGATGAAGACAAGCCTGCATGATTTAAGAGCAAAACTGTACCCCGAAGTTGTGAAAATAGGGGAATTAGATGAAATAGAAACAGAAAGGCATATTAAGGAAGCAACCAAGAAAATGGATATTTTGATTTCTCGTGATTATAATCGTTTAATTAAGCGTGAGGGTAGTGATGAAAAATTAACAGAGGAGGTTCAAAAAAGAATTTCAGATATTTTAAATTGGTTAAATAATTTTGAAGGTGAATTTCCTCAAGGTGTTTCGGAGTTATTGGGAGGGTTTTTAAAAATTGTTCAAGATGGATTAAGAGAAATTAAAAAAGAACAACCAGAAACAGTTTTTGCCGAAGTATTAGATAATATGGCTAAGCGTTTTTCTAGGATTAAATCGAGAAGATAATTATGTTTTTAAAGATTTTACTTGCTGGAGATGGTGGGCAAGGAATACAAACTATAGCGGATATTGTTTCCAAAGCTTCCTTTCAAAAAAATTGGGAGATTAGTTATATTCCTAATTATGGTTTGGAACAGCGCGGGGGAGTTTCTTTGGCTTTTGTCCAAATTAGTGATACCAAGATTAACTACCCCAAATTTTCTAAGGCAGATATTTTAGTTATTTTATCAGAGCAAGCCAGAGGTAGGGTAGAAAATTATATGCAACCTGAAACTAAAGTTTTTGATTATAAAGATTTTGCAGATATTTTGGCAGATAATAAGATAGGGGAGAAAAGTTTAAATATTTTTGCTTTGGGTTGGTTAGTCAAAATTTTAAAAGGACAAAACATTTTAGAGACTGATATTGTGAATTTATTATTGGAGGAAAAATTAGGTTTAAAAGATATTTGGGATGACAATAAATGGGCTTATAAGGTGGGGTTACAGTAATTGATAATAAAAAATCCGGCGTGGCTGTTGCAGCTGCGCCGGATTTTGTTTTAGTCTTCAGCCAGTTCCTTCCAAAGGTACTTTACCGCCGTTTCAGGATTTTGGAGCTTTTTCAAATCTTTGTGGATCTCTTTCCAGTCTGCCTCCCATATGTTCCAGAAATTGTTGCGCTTGAAATCTGAGTCGATGTTCCATACATAGATTACGGGTTTTCCAAATTCAATAGCAATCATGAGAAAATGAGGATGGGCATAGCCAATATACCAGTCTCTATCGTTGAGGCAATCTCTCGTAAAGGTTCTAACAAGGATACGAGGTTCACTTACATGATCTTGGAGAAATTTCTTGAATTTTTCAGACTCACGGTACATCTTTTCAACACATTGAGTAGCAGCCTTCACTGCCGCCAACTTCTCTTCTACCTCTCTCCTCTCTTTTTCTTTTTTTGTTTCCTCCCTTTCCTCCTCTTTTCTTTTCTTTGTTTCTTGCATACATTCAAGTTCTTTCATGCATTCATCAATTGGTTTGGACATGAGTTACCTCCTTTTTTTCTTCTCCTTCTTCTTTTCTACTACAACTCACAAAGCACGCCAACAAGAAACAAATAAGAAAGGTAATCGCCCCAGTTAGTGTGGCCAATTTTTGCCAAGGGCCAATAGGAGTTAAACCTCCATTCTCATTGGCTGCCCAAACCCATTCCAAGTCTAGCAGGTGGGCGATAATTCCGCCGGATATATGGGCAAGACCTCCTCCTATGGCTGTTACAAGAATAAGTGCCACAATCTCTCCCAGAATTTTTCCTAAAAAACCCATGTTTTTGCCTCTGAAGTGTGTTGTAAAAGATCTTGTCCAACATCATTTATGCTGGATAAGTTAGTGTAGCACCAACTTATTAATTTGTCAATATATTTTACTAATAAAATGTAGATTTGAGAGATTAACTATTTTTGTTATATTTTAGCCTAAATAATACCTTTTTGTTTAATTATTTTGTGTCAAAAAACTTGACAAAGA
>JAPLWR010000091.1:0-4492 GCA_026396495.1 Candidatus Magasanikiibacteriota bacterium
CTGACGAATAAAAAAATAATTGATCGATTCGTCTGGTTGATTAAGAATTAAAAAGGCTGGAACTTTTTTTTCTTTTAATTCCACTGGATCTAAACCCCCACAATTAATATCTATATCAGCTAAAGTGGAAACAGTACCTCTTTCCACAAAAGATCCAAATAACCGGCTGCTACCGCAAGACAAGACGCTTAAAGGTGACAATTCCAAAACCGAAGGACGCAAATACAAAAAAAGATAAACCACAAAAAAAACAATGACTAAAAAAAACAAGAAAAAAAATTCTCGATATCTTTTAGATAATAACAAAAGAAATTGCCACATAATTGCTCTTTAAAGCTAAAAATGATATTCTGAAAAAGAAGAACGCTATGAAAAAGTATATCATTTTTTCTGTTTTAATTACAGCGCTGCTTATCTATAACCTAACTACCTTACATTTGCAAGGCCTGGCTATAATCTTAGCAGTTATTTATCTAATTTATTTTGGACGTCGTTTAGGTATTTTAGCCCTACCTCAATTAAGTAGCTTTTGGCAAAGACTATTTGGACCTCTTTTACTTTTAGCCTTTTTTTCCGTATCTGGCACGATTGTTTATTATCTTTACAAACTTGATGAGTACAGCTTAGCAGGTTTAATTATTCTCTTACCTATTTTAATTATCCCTTTTGCTCGTTACCTTAAAAAAGATATTGCCGATTGGTCTAGTGGATTAATGGAGCCAGTCCCCATGGTGGAACCCAACACTGGACGATATAATTTTTGGTGGTGGTTTGTTTTTTTAAGCGATTCTGTTCTCTTATGGTATTTATTCAGCCACGGAACTTGGGAGGCTATCCGCTCACCCTGGACAGTTATATCTTACAAATTTTTTATTGCTTTTTTTGTCTCTTCTTTAGCACTTTTTATTTACCTTAAAAAGATCTCTGGTAGTGTGCGCTCTTTGGGTATTATTTTCTTGCACTCCTTCCTTTTGTTGTCAGTTGCTCTACTTATTTATCAATCTGGCTTTGGTTTTGATCCTTACTTGCACCAAGCCTCGGAAAAATACATTTATCAAAACGGGGCAATAGAGCCAAAAACACCCTACTACATTGGCCAATATGTATTAGTAGTGGGAATTTCTAAACTAGCACAGCTCCCAATAGACATTGTAGACAGATGGCTATTAGTACTTTTAGAATCTTTTTTCTTGGCCCCTCTTTTCTTTTTAGTTTTTCGTCGGGTCTTTAATTTAGAAAGAAAAGAAGCAAAAATTGGATCTGTCTTAATTTTTCTTTTACCCTTTAGTCATCTTATTACCACTACGCCCCAAGGCTTGGTTAATTTTTATGCTATTGCTGGAATTTGTTTTTCCTTATTATATCTTTCAGAAAAATCTTTACGCTTCTTTGTTCCCCTACTATTTATTTTAGCTGCCTTAGCCACTCATCCCCTAACCGGCATCCCATTATTTTTATCTTTTATAATTTTATTTCTTTTAAAGATGCGCCAAAAACAGAATGAGCAGCCTGGTTGGCAATTTTTAATTGAAGTTTTTTTATTTTTATTTTTTATTGGATCTTTAATTATTCTACCGTTAATCTTTATTTTTTTCCAAGGTGCTACCTTTGATAAACCAGACTTGCAAAATTTATGGCAAGGAGTCAAACCTTTCTGGCCCGAAGCTATTAAAAATCACAGTTGGAAATTTTTACCAGTTTACATTTATCAAGCCCTACTACCCTACATTTTAATTGTTTTGGGATTTTGGGGTGGATGGAAATACTATCTTAAAAAAACCAAAGAGTCCGCTGTTATTATTTTTTTATTTTTTACTTTTGCGATTTTCATTTCTAACTCTTTCTTTTTAAGAATTGCTATTTTATTTAAAGATGTGGGTATGGCTGAACAAGGACAATACAGCCAAAGATTAGCCCAGTTTTCTTTTTACATTATCTTGCCCTTAGCCATTTATGGATTATTTATCCTGATAGAAAAAATTAAAAGCAAAACTAAAAATCCAGAACTTTTAGGCTGGGGACCTTTAATTACAGCTCTACTTTTTGCTTTTGGGTTAACTTCTTCCTTTTACTTAAGCTACCCCAGAGTTGATGCCTACGAAATGAGTCATTACATTAATACTTCTATTCATGATTTTGCAGCTGTAGCAAAAGTAGAAGAACAAAGTCAAAATCAACCTTACATTGTTTTATCTAATATTAGTGTTAGTGCAGCTTCTATTAAAGAGTACGGCTTTAAAAAATATTACAAAACTCCAACTGGAGAAGAAATTTTTTATTACGCCTTGCCTACTGGTAGTGCTCTTTACCATTATTTTGAGGACATGGTTTATAAAGATACCAGCCGAGACACCATGATTAAAGCGATGAACTTAGCGGGGGTCAGTCAAGGATATTTAATCTTAAATGATTACTGGGATTCTTTTAAAAAAGTTTTGCCACTTGCCAAACAAACAGCTGATGAATGGTGGAGTATTAATGATAAAGTTTTCATTTTTAAATACAAAAAATAAACCCCCTGCCAAATTATCTTTAAAAAAAGACGCTCCAAATTTCTTTGGAGCGTTGTTGTTTATAAATATCCGTGTTAGCTAGCGCGTGTTACACGCAAAATCTCTTCCATAGTTGTAGTGCCATCTCGAACTTTCAACAAGCCGGCGTGACGTAGTCTCATCATCCCCTGCTGTTCAGCCAAGCGGCCCAACTCAATTGAAGAGTTCCCTTCCAAAACACCAGCTCTTACTTCATCAGTGAAAGGCATGACCTCAAAGATACCCACGCGACCCTTGTAGCCACTATCGCCACAACGATCACAGCCACGCCCCTTTCTAAAAGTAGCTCCGCGCAGCATGTCTTCAGAAAAGCCGTGAGAAAGTAGGTACTCTGGAACAACGGTAACTTCTTCGGCACAATGCTTGCAAACCTTGCGGACAAGCCGTTGCGCACAGATAAGAAGCAGTGAGGAGGAAACCAAAAACGGTTCGATGCCCATATTCAGCAAGCGGCTGATGGTTGAAGGAGCATCGTTAGTATGGAGGGTAGAAAAAACCAAGTGTCCAGTCAAGGCCGCCTTCACAGCCGTTTCTGCAGTTTCAAAATCACGAATCTCACCTACCATGATGATATCCGGATCCTGACGCAGAAAAGCTCGCAAAGCGCTGGCAAAAGTCAGACCAGCTGGCTCATTAACCGCCACCTGATTGATGCCAGGCATTTCCATCTCCACCGGATCTTCCACGGTAGAAATATTTTCTCCGCGCGTATGGACTTCCTTCAAAGCAGAATACAGAGTAGTGGTCTTTCCAGACCCCGTAGGACCTGTTACCAACACCATACCCCAAGGCTGATGCACCGCCTCGCGAAAAATCTTCAATTGGTCTTCTCCAAAACCTTTCTTAGACAAATCCAAACTGATAGCCGATTGGTCCAGAACACGCAGGACAGCCTTTTCTCCGTAAAGAAGAGGAATAGTAGAAAGACGAAAATCCACTTGATTCTTGGGACCCATCCTCATTCTGATACGACCATCCTGAGGAACTCGCCTTTCAGAAATATCCAAGCTATTAGTCATAATTTTCAACAGACTAATAACATTGGCTTTGATGTGCAAAGGCAAAACAAACATGTCCTTGAGAATTCCATCGATTCTGAATCTAACCGTAAATTCACTTTCATAAGGTTCGATGTGAATATCAGAAGCGCCTTGCCGCACAGCGTCTTGCAAAATGCCGTTAACCAACTGTACCAAAGCCGAATCTGCAGCTGCACTTTTCAATTGGCTGACATCAACTACTTCGACAGTTGGCGTGACCACTTCAGCGGCTTCACCTCTGACCCGCTCCAACAAATCAGCTAAATGAGTACCCTGTTTGGCCCCACCCTGCGTTTTGCTGTAATACAGATCAATAGCGCGACGCAAAGCTGTGTCCTCAACAAAACTCACGTCCACTTCAGCAATATCGCTTCCAGGACGAAAACGCATCAAGCTGTCAATATCATTGATATGGCTTGGTTCAGCCACAGCCACACGCAGCCTACGGCCATCTTTAGCAATAGGCAAAAAAACGTAACGCCTGGCCATGTTTTCTGGAACCAAGGCGATGACTTCTGGATCAATGTCCAATTCATCCATATCAACAACCGCCACCCCATGCTGTTTGGCATAAGCAGTAGCTAGAATCTTTTCATCAAGATAACCCAAACGAACCAGCGCCCCAGCCAAACTTTCACCACGTTCGCGTTCAGCTTCAGCTTTTTCCAAAACCTCGGCTGTAACCAAATTTTGATGAAGAAGAATTTCTCCCACACGTCGTCCAGCCAAACGGGCCGGAAGATGAGTACCGCCAACCAAAGCCTTAGGATTGTCGTCTGCCATGATTTCCTCTCTTGTCAAAGACCTACTTTTATCCTGACAAAAAAACCTCTTTTGGTCAAGGCCTAACCCACAATTGTTAAAATACAAAAACACCCCCATCAAGGGGGTGTTTTAAAA
>JAPLWR010000091.1:4518-9212 GCA_026396495.1 Candidatus Magasanikiibacteriota bacterium
ATCAAAACTAACAGCAGATTTATTGCCACGTATATAAGAGGCAATTTCTTTGATATTGTAACCACCATAAGAATAGGCGGTAGAAATTTTTTCCCATTCAGCTTTGTTTTTCACAGACCAATTACCGCGACCTAAATAATTATTTAGGGTTCTTTTCAAAAAATCATTTTCTTGTTTTTCTTGTACAACATTTTCCATTTTAATAGTACGATAAACAGTCAATTTAGAACGATCGGCCATAGGATTAAACCCTTGGACAATACTAGTTTTATCATCAATACCATCATCATTAGAATCAAATTTTAAAGGATTACTCAACCAATTGTTTATTTCTTCACCATCTTTGACACCATCACCATCAGAATCATACTGAGTAGGATAGGTATGATAACGTTTCACTTCTTCATAATCAGTTAAACCATCATTGTCTGTGTCAGCTAAAAAAGTGCTAGTGCCTAATTTAATTTCTTCGGCGTCAGTCAAGCCATCATTATCTTGATCTAAATTAGCAACTTCTGCTGGAGTATTTTGAGGATGAGCAGCCAAGGCATCAAAATAATAAACATCATTGGTGCCTAAACGATTATCGATCCAAGTTACATAACGATTAGAAGCTCCCACAGCTGGTTCTTTTTTAACAGCCTGGCTCCAACTTAAAATTGTATGTTGGCCGGTAGAAAATTGGAAAAGCTCTAAATCAATTCATTTGATAATCACCAGAAGAAACATTAAAACTGGTACCGGTGGTATAACCATAAACTTTAACAACTTTAGTACTACCTTCTAATTCAGACCAAGTTAATGCCCAATTATTCATTTGAACATTACTTAGATCGGCTACTTTATCTTTAATGATGGTTTTGACTCCAGAAACTACGTCGTAAGTAACAACGCGTCCAAAACTAAAATCGTAAATACCTGAATTGTTTGAGGAAGGTAAAAATTCAGTCCAAGCAACTAAGTTGCCAAACATTACGGGAGCTTTTTGATAAGTACTGTCATTAGAAATATTTCTCACTAAATCATCTGCTTTAATAGCATTTCTATTTAAAAGAAAAATATCAGTGCTTTCTCCGCTTTTAGCTTCATAAACAAGATAATTTTCGTAGGCAAATAAACTTTGAACTACTTTGTTTTCCTTGATTAAAATTTTGGAAGTATTGTGTTCCACATCAAACTGCCAAATATTCCAACCATCAACTGTATGATCAACTAAAAAAATGTAATTTTGAAAAGCCACTGGACCAACAGCATCAGAACTGATTGGTTGGGTAGTAACTTTAGATTCTTTTTGAGTTATTAAATCACGCCAATAAAGATTGTAATTACCTTCACGGTATTCAATCCAAGTAATAAAGCCACTGCCCAAAGCAGGATGTTTGACTTCTGCGCCCTTAGTTACCCTAATTTCATCAGAAGCTACAGAAACATTCTTATCGCTTTTAAAATTAAAAAAAGGATAGACAGCAGCAACCGCTAACATGATAACTAAAAAGAGGCTGATTTTCTTAAATTTAGACATAAAAAAATATCGTTTAAGTTAAATATAGCTTAAATTAGCTATTTTATGATAACGATACATTATAGCACAATTTGAGCAATTTGTCAAGATATTCATCCAATCCCCGCCCTTGAATAGAGTTAAGAGCAGCGGCACGCATAGCTTGAATTTGTTCGGGATTTTTTACAGCTTGAGTTAATTTTTGAATTAAAGCCTCTTCATCCCCCGTAGAAAAAGTCAGACCATTTTCCCCATCTTTGATTAATTCTGCGACACCTTCAATAGAAGAAGCTAAAACTGGCACACCAAAAGAAAAACTTTCAAAAATGACCGTGGGCGAATTTTCATAACACAAAGATGGCACCACTGTTAAATTTGCCGAGGCAAAAATAGGTGGCAAATCTTCTCTTTCCACCCGGCCCTTAATTATTATCTGCGGAGTTTGAGCAGCCAAAACGCGGGCCTGTTCCAATTTAGAACCAGAGCCAACAACTAACAGATGAGCTTGGGCAAAAATTTGTAAAAACTTTTTAAAAGCTTCAATCAAAAACAAAACGCCTTTGTGCTCTTCTATCTGACCCAAATATAAAAAGGTGAATGGATGATCTTGAGGTTTAGTCAAAATTGGTTGATGTTTAGAAAGAACAGGATTAGGAATAACTAATTTGCGAGATTGTTTAAAAAAACCTCGATGTTCATAAAACTCTAATAAAAATTTAGAGGGAGAAATAATAACTTGAGGAGAAGAAAACAAGGCACGACAAATTATTTCATAGGTATGTCTAAATAATTCATACAAAGGGGTTTTGGTTTTAGTGGTAATGATAATACCGCTGGGTTCTACTAATTGCACATCGTGCAAAGTGTGAACGTGAAACAATTTTAATTTTTTAATAGCCAAAGGAATTAAAAAACCCAAACCTTTTAAGTTGTGAGTATGGACAACGTCTGGTTTTTCTTTTTGTAAAATACTTTTAATAACAAAATAAGAGTGCAAATTAAATACATCCAAAATATGCCAACCAAATCTTAACCAAGTTGGGTATTTATAATCATTACCATAAAAGAAAAAATTCCAAGGGAAAAAACGGTAGATTTTTAATTTATTGTTAAGATTTTCATTTTGGGTCTTGCCCCAAGGACAGCTAGTCACAACCACTACTTGATGTCCTCTTTCTATTAAACCTTCGACGGTATTCTTAACTACCTGTTCGGCACCGCCGCGGTTATAGGGAGGATATAAATTGGAAATAAGGCAAATTTTCATACTATAATTTGTTTTTAGTCTATCACAAAACAAAGGTTAAAGAAAATAAATTGATCGGGTTTAGGGTTGACAAAAAAACCTTTTTGTACTAGATTAAAAATGCCATTTCCAACAAGGAGGATATAATGGCAGGTCCCGAGGATCGAGAAATTCAGGACGACGTGGACTACGTGGCGGAAGTGATCGCGAAGTTCGGGAAGGGTGCAGCACACGGATTCGGCAAATGGCTGATCCGCGCCGGCAACGCCATGACCGGACACGAACTGACCCAGGATGCTGCCAGGAAGATGCTTCTGGAGCTGAAGCGAAGGGAGGACTACTTCGCCGAAGCCGAGAAGCGTGGCGAACACCGCTACATCACGACGATGAAGTGGATCACCGCCGAGTACGACCGCATGCGGGCCGACAAGGCCAAGCCCCCCGAACCCCCGCCTCCCGCCGCGTAGCAACTCGCTACAACAACTAACAACACGCCCCCACCGCTGACACAACGTCGGCGGTTTTTTTATCTTTAAATTTATTGACAATAACCTTATTTTCAGCCCCAAAGGGACAAAACTTTGCCACCTTTGCCTTGGTACAAACGGCTACTGAACATGCAACGCAAAGAGTTTGTGGGTCTGGACATTGGTTCAGACTCCATCAAGCTGGTACGCCTGCGTCGTGGACAAACCTGGAGGGTGGTGGCGGCTGGAGCCAGGCATATTCGGCCAGACGCTATTCTGGAAGGTCGCATCATGAATTTTGCGGCAGTAATTGAGGCCGTCCGAAGCTTGGTGACAGCAACCGATTCCTTGGGGTTGGAATGTGCCATTGTAATTTCCGGATCGTCTCTCATCATCAAACGCATTTCTGTGCCCGAAATGAGCCAGCAAGAATTTGAGGAGTCCATGCTTTGGGAAGCGGAACAATATATCCCCTTTGACATCAAAGACGTCAATATGGATGGAGTTATTCTGAACCCCAGAGCGGGCCAGGGGCAAATGGATACTCTGATGGTAGCGACCAAAAAGGAGATTGTAAATGAATACGTCTCTGTGGTAGTGGAAGCTGGTTTGAAGCCGGTGGTGGTTGAACCTAGTATCATCAACCTGCTCAATCTGCTCAAAACCAACTACCCAGAACTAAACCAGCCAGAAAGCGAGCCTGTTGTTCTCATTGATGTGGGGGCAAACAGCACCAAGGTTGGTGTTTTGGCTGGTGGCTATCCTGCTTTTTTCAAAGATCTTCCAATGGGTAGTAGCAGTCTCACTCAGGAAATTCAACGCTATTTCAACATTTCTTGGGAAGCAGCCGAAAAATGGAAAAGGGAAATTGAAGACCCTGACAAGATCAACGATCCGACGCATGATGTTCTACTAGAAGTAGATAGGATGGCGGAACAAACAGCTCAAACCCTTGTCACTGAAATCCAGCGTTGTTTGGATTTCTTTGTGGCAACGTCTATCAAAGCTGACATCACTCGCATCTATCTGACTGGTGGCGGGGCTACCACAAACCACCACCTGATCAACATCTTGGAGAAACGGATAGAGGCACCGGTGGAAATTTTTGATCCTTTTAAGAAGATGGCTTCTTCACCAGAAGACCTGCCCAAAAATATCCTTGATACAAACAACTGGTCTTGGGCCACGGCTATTGGCCTGGCTTTGCGCGGTCTAGATGAAGAAACCCCTGGAGTGATGCGAATCAACTTGCTAGGCCAAAAAAACAAGCCTGCTCGTAAACCCTCTCTTTTGCAGAGATGGTACGCGGCTCGAGCACAGACAAGGCAAGTCAGGCCGGTTGAAAAATCAATCTCAAAAAGATTGAGGATCTCCAGGCATGAACTACTAACCGTTTGTGACAACCTGGGTATGTTTATTTCTAACGGCGTTCCCCTGCTTACTAGTCTTGATGTGCTGGCTGAAGCGCTCAAGGGTTCTC
>JAPLWR010000091.1:9224-9977 GCA_026396495.1 Candidatus Magasanikiibacteriota bacterium
GTTCTCTGGCTGCAGCCTTGTTCCGCGTCAAGATGAAAGTTGCCGAAGGAAAAACTTTGGGTAATTCACTCAAAGAAGAGGGCTTCCCTGTTTTCTTCTGTCTGATGATTCAGTCAGGGGAAATCACTGGAACTCTGGATCTTGCGTTAGCAAAATACTCTGAAAATATGAGAAAAGACAAAACCCCAAAAAAGTTTTGGTAATTTTCTCTTAAGTTCCTAGTCTACAACTCAAACTTAACAATTCTTACAAACCACCGCTGGTACAATGCCAGCGGTTTTTTTATTGCTCCAAACCTGCTAAAATGAAGATATGATTAGTGTAATTGTTCCAACTCATAATAGAGTTAAGGCTTTGCAAAATTGTCTTATTTCTCTTTTTTCTCAAACCTTGTCACCACAAGAAATTATTGTAGTTAATGATGGTTCTGATGATGGAACTAAAAACTATTTATTAGGTTTGGGAGTAAAAATTAAAGTTATTAATCATGAAAAAAATCTAGGTCAAAGTGCAGCTAGAAATAGTGGTATTAAAATTGCCAAGGGAGATACTTTAGTCTTTATTGATGACGATTGTACGGCCAAACCTGATTGGCTAGAACAGATACAAAAAACTTTTGAACAAACACCCACGGCAGAAGTGGTAATTGGCAAAACAATTTATGTAGCAGAAAACTACAAAAGCTACTTTCCTGAAAGAATTGTGGGTAATAATAATGGCACTTGGCCCGGATCAGGCAATATTGCTTATAAA
>JAPLWR010000091.1:10013-21685 GCA_026396495.1 Candidatus Magasanikiibacteriota bacterium
AGCTAGCAATCAGAGCCGTGCAAATGAACACAAAATTTGTTCAAACTCCTAAAGCAGTTGTTTATCATCAAAAAACTTTTTGGACCACTTCCTCTTTACTTGCTTCAGCTAAAAACCCGGCAGTTTGGGTGGTTTTTAAAAAACTCTATCCCCTGCACTACAACCATTTTTCTTCTCCTCTTTGGTGCGGATTTGTAATCAGCCCGCTAGACTATTTATTTATTTTAACCCTACCTCTTATACTGCCAATTTTGCTAGTACGTTATTTGTGGCATGGCCAAAAAAATATAAAAATATTTTTTATAAAGTGGCCTGTACTTTTATTTCTACGCCGTTACTATATTTTTAGAGAAACCAGGCGCCAAAAAATTTGGATAGTATAAACGAAGCATGAAATTATAAAAAAAACCGACCGCGTTATGCGATCGGTGAAACTGACTTTCTAAAAGTTAGGACTAATCCTCGCCCTCGTCTCTCTCGCGCTTGCGTTCATCACGCATCCACTGCACACGGAAATCAACCGCCTGCTGACACAGAACGTCGATCTTCTTGTAACGCTTGGCTGCCTGAAGAACCAGATCAGGCGCTCCTTCCTCAAACATCCTCACGATCCATTCTGGATCAAGTGTTGCCTTGAGATATGTCTTCAGGGCTCTTTCCACATTGTGCACCCAGTCCTTGTTCAAGGCCTGATGCAAAAGATGATCATCGGGAAAAAGGTCCCTCACAGCACGGGCAAACTCCTCGGAAAAAACCATGGACACCTCCCTATTCTTCTTTCAAAGAATGTTTTTTGAAAACAATTAAACATAACTATGACCTTAAAAAAATCCCTCCCCAGAACATAGAGGCTGAAGCCTCCCTTTTAGGCGCTATTTTAATGGATAAAGACGCCTTGCTTAAAATTGCTGATGTTGTTTCTGCAGAAGATTTTTACAAAGAAGCCAACAAGGTAATTTATGAAACAATGTTGGATTTATACAATAAGCGTGAGCCTATTGATATTTTAAGTTTAGGTAATCGTTTAGAAGAAACCCACAAATTAGAAAGCATTGGTGGGCGCACAGCTTTGATGAATTTAGCCAACGTGGTTCCCTCTTCTGCCCATATTGCCAACTACGCGGAAATTGTTCATAAAAAAGCCACCTTGCGCCGTTTAATTAGCGCTGGCAATGAAATTAACAAATTAGGTTTTAATGAAGAAGAAGATTTAGATACTGTACTAGACAGGGCAGAAAAAGAAATTTTTGGCGTGTCCCAAAATTTCATGAAACAAACCTTTTTGCCCTTGCGCAGCATTTTGGCTGAAGCCTTTGATAGAATTGATGAACTACACAGGGAAAAAGGTAAAATGCGTGGAGTCCCTACTGGTTTTGCCAAACTTGATGAACTACTTTCTGGTTTACAAAAATCTAACTTAATTATTTTAGCTGCTCGTCCTAGCGTAGGTAAAACCTCTTTAGCCCTAGATATCGCGAGGCAAGTAGCTGTCCGTTCTAAAGTAGCCGTAGGTATTTTTAGTTTAGAAATGTCAAAAGATGAATTAGTAGATCGTTTAATTTGTTCCGAAGCAGGGGTGAGTTTATGGAAAATGCGTACAGGTAAACTTTCAGACCGTGGCGATGATGATGATTTCCCTAAAATTGGTCAGGCTATGGGTCAATTATCCGACGCTCCTATTTTTATTGATGACTCTGCCAGCTCCAACATCATGCAAATTAGAATTAAAGCTCGTCGCTTACAAGCTGAGCATGGCTTAGGTTTGATTGTGATTGACTACTTGCAGTTGATGGATTCTCGTACCAAAACAGAAAATCGTGTACAAGAAATTTCTGAAATTTCCCGTTCACTTAAAAATATTGCTCGTGAATTAAATGTGCCAGTCTTAGCCTTATCTCAATTATCCCGGGCAGTAGAAGCACAAAATGGCCCAGCTATTCCAAAACTGTCTCACCTTAGAGAATCTGGTAGTATTGAACAAGATGCTGATGTTGTAATGTTTATTTATCGTAAAGCGGCTGACAGAAAATATAAACTAGAGGACATTCCACCTGATGAACGCCATATTGCCGAAATTCATATCGCTAAACACAGAAATGGCCCCACCGGCGTAGTTAACCTTTATTTTCATGATGAACAAGCCAGTTTTAAAAATTTAGACGGATCTTATACTGGCTCTGGAGCTTTTGATAACTAATTTATAATTAATTTAAAAATATGTTTGAAAAATTAAAACAGTTCAAAGATTTACGTTCTAAAGCCAAAGACATCCAAAGTAAATTAGCCGAAGAAAAAGTTACCGCCACTGCTGCTTGGGGTAAAATTAAAATGGAAATGAATGGCAACCAAGAAGTTTTATCTGTTTCTATTGAGCAAGAACTTTTAGCCAACAAAGAAAAAGTTGAAGAGGCTGTTAAAGATGTCACCAACGAGGCAATTAAAAAAGCCCAAAAAGTTATGGCGGATAAAATGATGAAAGACGGCGGATTTAAAATGCCAGGGATGTAAATTTTAGACAGACAAGGCCCTCGGAATATCTTTTCATCGCCGAGGGCTCTTATATTTATGACTAACCATTTAATACAAAAACTCACAGAAATCTTAGAAAAATTTCCTGGTGTCGGACCAAAAACCGCCGAGCGTTTTGTATTTCACCTTTTTAGACAAACCCCTAATGAACTATCAGAATTTGCCGCCTCTTTGGAAGAAATAAAAAATAGCATTAAAATTTGTTCTAATTGCCAAAATTTCTCTACGGCTGATCCTTGTGAAATCTGCACTGATTCTAAACGCGCTAAAAACACAATCTGTGTAGTGGCCTACCCCCAAGATGTGATTGCCTTAGAAAAAACAGGATCCTACACTGGCACCTACCATGTCCTAAATGGTACTTTAAATTTTCCTGAAGGCTTAACCCCGGAAAAACTAAAAATTAAAGAATTGATTGAGCGCTTAAAAAAAGAAGCCAAACAATCTGGCTTAAAAAATTTAGAAATAATTTTAGGTCTTAATGCTAATATGGAAGGAGAGACCACTTCTTTATACTTGATTAAACTTCTCAAACCATCGGGCATTAAAATCACTAGATTAGCTAGAGGATTACCTCAAGGCAGTGACCTACAATATGCAGATGAAGTTACATTGTTAAATGCTCTGAAAGACAGAAAAGAAATAATCTAAAACCCACCGTGAAACGGTGGGTTTAAAATAAAAAAGCCCCGTGTCCATCAAAACCATTGTGGTTTAATGAAACACGGGGGCAAAGGGTTAAGGTTCAAAGGGCGTTAGGTCTGAGGTAGCAAGGTCTAAGTGCTAGACACTTGCCACAGCCGCCGGGCCATGGCCGCTCCAGCCGTAGCCGAGCCAAAAGTAGTTCCAGTCCCACCTGCCGTCGTCCCAATACAGGAAGCGCACGTAGAGGTCGCCATCCGCGCGGCGGTAGATCGTCCCCCAAAAGTAGATGTACTTGCCCTTCCACGACTCGGGGATGGGTTCGGGATGGGCCAAGAGGTAGTCCAGAACGCAAGCGTTCAGGACCGGCTTGTCCTTCAATTCCTGACGAAGATCGTGACCACTGATGACCTTGCCGTTCTTCTGCTTAGGGGAGTGGAAGAGACCAACCTTGGTGGGATCGAAGAGGAACTGCCTATCCCTCTTGTGTTCTTCCACCTGCCAACCCGAGGGGATGAAGAGAGGAGCATCTGTGTTGATTAGAGGAAAGGTCCCACCGTCAGGGTTCAAGAGAAACTTCTGGAAGTTCCCCCGAGTAATCCGACCATCCTTGTCCTGTGCCAGCAGTTCTGCAATCTGATCCGTGGTGATTCTACTCATCGTCCTTACTCCTTGCATCTGCTGTCAAACAGTTCTACATCTGGCACTTTTGCCAAACATATTACTGCCAATAACAGACAGACACCTATTACAGATAACCTAAGGGTTATCCTTGACCTTCTTTTGACCAATTTAATCTAAACTAAGCCAAAAGAAAGCCAGGATAACTCAAAAAATAATAAAAAGATCAATCAACCATATAACTTACAACAAGAAAGAGCTTTTGTCAAGCTCTTTCTACGTATAAACCAGTTTCAGTATTCACGATAATTTGTTCGCCCTCTTTGATAAACAAAGGTACCCTGACAATAGCCCCAGTTTCTAAAATAGCTTCTTTGGTTACATTGCCAGAGGCAGTATCCCCTTTTACACCAGGTTCAGTTTGAGTTACTTTATAAGTCACTTTATTAGGCAGTTGGATGCTCAAAGGAATACCTTCAAATTTAATCACCATCACTTCTATACCCTCTTTCAAATAATTCTTTTTTTCAGCTAATAATTCACCATTGATATCCAGCTGTTCATAAGTAGAATTGTCCATAAAAGAATACATGCCGTCAGTGTTATATAGATACTGCATCTTGCGGCGTTCCACTTCCACTAAATCTACCGATTCATTGGATTTAAAGGTTAATTCCATGGTTTTTCCAGTCTTAATGCCACGTAGTCTTGTGCGAACAAAAGCAGAACCTTTGCCCGGATTCACATGCTGAAAATCAGTGACTAAATATACTTCACCGTTAAGACGTAAAATAGTTTCTTTGGAAATTTCATTAATAGAAGACATAATAAAAATGTTTAGATCCCTCGACTTTGCTCGGGATGACGTTTTACGTCATTTTTTTAAAATATTTCTTTAGTACAAAAAGGTACAACCTCTGCAATATCTTTGGAATTAGTTAGGAGCATTATTAACCTATCTACTCCCAAGGCAATCCCCGCGCATTCTGGCACGCCACTTTTAAGCGCTTGTAAAAAATCTTCATCAATCTCACGTTTCACTAAACCCTTTTTTTCTTGTTCTTTTTGATCTTCTAAAAATCTTTTTTCTTGTTCTACTGCGTCAGTTAATTCTCCATAAGCATTGGCAATTTCTAAACCACCAATATATAATTCAAAACGTTCAGCATAACGAGGATCTTCTTTTTTGATCCTAGACATGGCAGCCATGGATACAGGAAAATCATAAAGAAAAACCGGCTGGTGACTTTCTGAAAAACGTAATTCTATTTCTGTTAAAAAGATCTTAAAAAATAAATCTTCCCAGGAATCATCCTCTGTTACAGTGTAACCTTTTTTCAGAACTAGTGTCCGCATTGTATCATAAGTTAGGTAATTATTCAAGTCCACCCCAGCATACTTGGCCCAAGCCTCTTGCATGGACATTCTAATCCAAGGACTTATCAAATTAATTTCCTTTCCCTGGTAATTAATTACTGTTTGCTGATTAGAAATAAATCTTACTAACTTTTCTACTTGATCCATTAAATTAAAATAATTTATCCCCGTCTCATACCATTCTAAAAGTGTAAATTCTGGATTATGATTTTCATTCCAGGGTTCATTATTTCTAAAACATTTACTCATTTGATAAATCTTTGGTAAGCCGGCCACTAATATTTTTTTCAAAGCAAATTCAGGATTACGCAAAATAGTTTCAAAAATGTCCAAATTCGGCTCCATATTTGGCTTGGCTACTAAAAGTGGAGAATCTATTTCTACATAACCTTTTTCAGCAAAAAAACCTCTAATTTTACTTAAAAAAACCGATCTTTGAATCAGGTTGTTTTTAATTTTTTCTTGAGTTTTTATCTCTTGCCAACGCATATTTATGAATTAGAGAGAAGGTTCTTTATCTATTTTTGCCGACGCGGCGACAAGTCCGCAGCAAAAAAATAGATAAAGAACCTTCAAAATCAGAATAGAAATAACTATCTAAAAGGCAGGTCTTTGACCTGCCTTTTATGATTTGATTATTCTGGAATGTAAGGAAGCAAAGACATTTCTCTGGCACGTTTGATTGCTCTAGCAGACTTTCTTTGGTGCATAGAACATAAACCACTGCGACGTTTTGGAGCGATCTTCATAAAAGAAGAAACAAAGCGCTTCAAAATTGCCACGTTGCGATAATCTATATCTTCAATGTTGTTTAAACAAAAGTAACAAACTTTCTTTTTTTTGACTGGTTTTTTCATAAGTTATTTAAAATGGAATGTCTTCTAATTTAATTTCTTCTTCTTGAGCACTGACCTGGATAACTGGCATACTCTGATCTTTATTCTGATTCTGTACTTGAGGAGCAACTGGACGAGGAGCAAAATTGCTAGCTCCACCTTCTTTATTTGGAGCGCGATCCAACATGATTAAATTTTCAGCAATAATTTCTGTACGATTTCTTTTAACTCCATCTTGACCCACCCAATCTCTGGTCTTTAATCTGCCTTCCACATAAACTTTTCTACCCTTGGCTAAATATTGACCACAAATTTCGGCTAATTTACCCCAGACAACAATGTTATGAAATTCTACATCTTCTTGTTTGACTCCAGCATCGTTCACCCAAACATTACTAGTAGCCACACCTAGTCTAGCAACGGTCTTGCCAGTAGGAGTAGTCTTTACTTCTGGATCACGAGTTAAATTTCCAATAACCATTGCTCTATTTAAATTCATAAAATTATATTTGATTTAAGCAGATTATAAGCTCCGCTTGAAGTTTCGTCGGGCCTCACAAAAATAAAACTAAATTTTCTTTTTGAATTCAGCCCTAGAAACTATACAATAAAATTATCTTGCTGTAAAATTTCATCAATTTTTTTATTGATATCTTCTAAATTCAATTCTTTCTTTTCTACTTTTTCCACTTTCTCTGTTTTTTCTACTTTTTCAGTCTTTTCTTCAACTCTTTCTAATTTTTCTGCCACTTTTATAGTAGCACGATGATCCACATAAGCTCTTTCTTGACGAGGAGCTTTGTCAAAAACAGAAGTGACAGCTGAAGTTTCTGTAGGAACAGGAATATCTTTCTTTAAAGAAAGCATGTAACGAGCCACTTCATTGTCCAAAATTAAGGTCTTTTTCAAGGTATCAACCTTATCTTGAGGTAAACTAAAAAATACATTTACAAAATAACCAGCCTTTTCTCCTTTAATAGGATAGGCTAACTTTTGTCTGCCCAAATCAGCAGTTTTAATGTCTTCAGCACCTAAGGCTGTTAAAACACCTTTAATATTTTCTATTTTGGCAGGTGATTCTGTCTCGGATAAATTATGAGACAAGATTAAGAATAAATCGTACTTTTGCATAAATAAGACTAATTTGCTTTAAGTTAAGTGAGATTAATATAACACAAAGCCCAAATTTTGGCAAGTGGGCCATCTTTCTGTTATAATACAGGCATATGTTTGATCAAAAAGCCATTAAAACTTTAATTAAAGAAACCCAACTCATTGATCCTGCCACTTTAACCAAAGCAGTGAGTGATGCAGACAAAAAACACCTCAATTTAGAGGAGTATGTTGTCACAGCTAATTTAGTTGATGAGGAAAAACTGTTTCAAGCTATTGCTGACAAGCTCAATGTTCCCTACATTAATTTAAAAAATTACGAAATTAAAAAAAATTTACTCTTTTTAATACCTAGTGCTTTGGCGGTTTCCCACCAAGTAGTAGCCTTTAGTAAAGAAGGTGAAGAACTAAAAGTAGCCATGAATGATCCACTAGATCTACAAACCGTAGAATTTTTATCTCGCAAAACCGGCTTAACTATTAAACCTCATCTCACCTCCCCCGGCTCTTTAAAAGATGTTTTCAAAAAATATCATGCTACATTAGAATCTGATATCTCCATAATTAAGCCTGGAACAGAAGGAGAAAGCTCAGCCCAACTTAAAAAAATTGCTGAAGATTTACCTATTATCAATATTGTTAATAGTATTTTAGAACATGCAGTTTATGAAGGGGCTTCTGACATCCATATTGAACCCATGGAAAAAGAAGTGATTGTCCGTTACCGTGTTGATGGCGTGCTTCGTCCTATCATGACCTTACCTAAACAAGTTCAGGCCGGCATAATTGCTAGAATTAAAATTCTGGCCAATTTAAAAATTGATGAACACATGTTGCCTCAGGATGGTCGCATTAAATTAGTTTTACAAGACGAAAAATTTTCTTTGCGCGTTTCTATTTTACCAATTTACGACGGAGAAAAGATCGTTATGAGAATCTTACATGAAGGATCCAAGCCTCTAACCTTGGATCAATTAGGTTTCTTGCCAGATACCAAAAAAAGCATAGAAGAAAATCTGGAAAAACCCCACGGTATTATTTTAGTTACGGGTCCTACTGGTTCTGGTAAAACTACTACTCTCTATTCTATTTTGAACATGTTAAATAAGCCGGGAGTGAATATCTCCACTATTGAAGACCCAATTGAATATCGTGTGAACGGCGTCAACCAAAGCCAAATTAATCCACGCGTGGGATATACTTTTGCCTCGGGACTGCGTTCTTTTTTACGCCAAGACCCAGATATTATTATGGTGGGAGAAATCCGCGATGCCGAAACTGCAGAAATTGCCATTCATGCTGCCATGACCGGACATATTGTACTTTCTACCTTACACACCAATGATGCCCCAACTACCATCCCCCGTTTATTAGATATGGGCATACCTTCTTTCTTAGTTGCTTTTACTGCCAATATTATTGTTGCTCAAAGATTAGTTCGTAAAATTTGTCCTGATTGCAAACAAGAATTTAAATTAACCCAAGAAAATATAAAAGATCTAGAAAAAATAGTTGATCCCAAAAAAATGTTAGATCTGTTTAAGAAAAATGATTGCTTAAAACCTAGTGACCAAAAATTAACTGCCTGGACATTTTACAGAGGCGCTGGTTGTCGTAAATGCAATAATGAAGGCTATAAAGGCCGCTTAGGTATTTATGAAATTTTAGTGGTTGACCAAGTCATGGCTGAACTTATTAATAAAAAAGCTACTGTAACTGAAATTAAACAAGCAGCGCTAAAAGCTGGTTTTATCTCTCTCTTAGAAGACGGAATAATCAAAGCTAAAAAAGGAATGACCACAATAGAAGAAGTATTTTCCGCCGCCAAAGAATAACTTGTTTTTTATGCCTCCTAAACAAATTAAAGAATCTTGGTTAAAAAAGATTTCTTTACAATTATCAACTATAAAATTTACCCAAAAGATTTTTTTGTTTGAAAATCTTCGGGTTATGATTAAAGCGGGCCTGTCTATTACAGAGTCTCTTTCTATTGTGGCCGCCCAATCTACTAATGAAAAACTGCGCCGCATTGTCATCCAAGTTTCTGCTGAAGTAGAAAAAGGTCATTCTTTTTCTGAAACTTTGGAAAAATTTCCTCAGCTTTTCCCTTCTATCTATGTGAAAATGATCGCCGCTGGTGAAGTATCTGGCAAATTAGATGAAAGCTTGAGCCAAGCAGTAGAACAAATGAAAAAAAGCTATGCCATGACTTCCAAAATTCGTGGTGCTATGGTTTATCCAATTGTAGTTATGGTGGCAGTACTTGGTATTGGAATAGAAATGATCGTCTTTGTTTTACCAAAGATTCTTACCATCTTTGTGGAAATGAATGTGCCTTTACCCTTGCCTACCCGCATCTTAATAGGAACAAGCAATTTTTTGCTTAATTATGGTTTGTTTGTTTTAGCTTTTTTAATTATCTTATTTTTTGCCTTTTTAAGAGCCAAAAAAAATCCCAACTTTGTAAGACACTTAGACGGGATGATCTTACACTTACCAATCTTTGGAAACATCTCTAAACAAATCAATTTGGCCCGTTTTTCTTTAACCCTTAGCTCTCTTTTAAAAAGTGCTATTCCAATTATTGATGCCCTCCATATTACCGCTGATGTTGTCTCCAATATGCTTTTTAAAGATGCCCTACAAGATACTTCACAAAAAATTAAAACCGGCAGACCAATTTCTGATGTCTTAGCTGAATACCCCAAACTCTTCCCCCCCCTGGTTACTCAAATGATTATGGTGGGTGAAAAATCTGGTACCTTGGAAAATTTATTAAATGAACTATCAACTTATTATAATGATGAAGTGGATCAAATTCTTAAAAATATTTCTACCATCATTGAACCTGTGATTATTTTAACTTTAGGTTTAGTGGTAGGCGGCTTGGCTGTAGCCGTCATTATGCCAATGTATTCTTTGTCTCAAGCCATCTAACAACAGTAATTATGTTTCTCAATCCATTTAAGAAAGCTTTTGGGCTAGATTTAGGGGATCACTCTATTAAAGTTGTCCAACTAAAACAACGCCTTGTTAACAAGGGCCCATATCACTATGAGCTGGCTCATGCCTCTTCTTTCAATTTGCCAGCAGGATTAATTGTTAATGGTGAAATTGTCCAACCAGAAGAAGTAATTCGTCTATTAAAATCTCACTTAACCCAACAAAAAATTCACTTAAATAAAATTCCTTGGGCAGTTTCTTGTTTGCCAGAAACCAAAACTTATATCCAACTTCTAAACATCCACCTGTCAGAACCAAAAGAAAAACTAGAACAATCCGACATAGAATCGTTAATCCCCTCTTATTTACCTTATGAATTAAACGAAATTTATTTAGACTGGCAAGAAATTAACCCTAATCCTAAAGAAGTAGATAGATCCGTCCTCTTAGCAGCAGTTCCCAAAAAAATTGCGGATCCCTATACTTATCTTTTAAATATCGCAGGAATTGTACCTTTAGCTTTTGAGGTAGAAGCACTACCTATTGCCAGGGCTGTCATCAATAGACAAAAAGACTTAACAACACAATCCCGTGGTATCTTGGATTTAGGAGCCACCCGTTCCAGTTTTATTATTTATGATCATGGAACAATTCAATTCTCTCTTTCTTTACCTATTTCCGGAGCCCAAATCACTGAGCATATTCAAAAATCCTTGTCCTTAACTTTTGAACAAGCAGAAAAAATAAAAAAAGAATGCGGCGCAGATAAAGGAAAATGCTCTCCTGAGCTCGCCAAAGTTTTAGAAGAAATCATTGACGACCTGGCTAAGAAAATAACTCAAGCAATCCAATTTTATAAAGTTCATTTTCCAGAAAAAAATACTCTAACCGGTATTAGGTTATGTGGGGGTGGAGCCAACTTATTAAACTTAGAAAATATTTTGTCAGCCAAGTTAAAAATGAAAATAAGAAAAGTAAACCCCTGGGTTAATATCTACCCTAAGGGAGAAGAACCTATGCCCTTAGATGAATCTATCTCCTATACTACAGCCATTGGTTTAGCCTTGCGTGCCATTGAAAACCCCCTGACTATTTAATAATATGAACAGCACTTTGAATCTCCTGCCTCCGGAAAAAAGAAAGATTCTTTATAATGTATACCTACTATACTTCTTAAAAGTTGTAGCCGAACTACTTTTATTATACAGCGCTCTTGTGGCCTTCTTTTTAATTTGGGCTAGAGTAGTTCTAGATGATAACTTAAAACAATTTCAAACCAAAACAACTTTGATAGAAGCGGAGAGTAAGGGCATAAATGAGCAGTTAGTTAAAATTAATGAAACCCTAAGACAAGCTAACGTAGCCAACAGCGCTTACATAGATTTGTCTAAAAAATTGGTAGAAATTTATAATTACAAGACTACAGGAATCACTTTGTCTGGTTTAGATATAGAAAAACAAACAGAAAAATTTACAGTTCAAGGCAAGGCCCTAACTAGACAAAATCTATTAGATTATCAAAAAAAATTAGAAGCCTCTGGTCTAGTCAAAGATTTGAATATTCCCATTTCCATGTTAACCGCCAAAGAAAATATCGACTTTGAAATTACG
>JAPLWR010000026.1 GCA_026396495.1 Candidatus Magasanikiibacteriota bacterium
CAGAATGCCATCGCCCAGGCGCGGCTCGATCAGATTCCTTCGGTACACTACACCCACTTCTTGGCCGACCTCGTGGTCAAGCAGCTCATTCAGGGAAAGTGGGGCAACGATGCGTCGTCTGATCATCGTCGCGTTGTGCAGATGCACGAGGCCTCGGCCAGCGCCCTCTACAACGTGACTGGACGTATTGTGTCGGAGAAGGTGATTCACTTGCAGGCCAGCACTCTCGGCGAGATCATCGCTGAGGTGCCGAGCCACGTGTCGGTGAACCAGACCTCGCTTCTCGCAACCCAGGGCCACAACTGTGCCTGGATGACGCCCCACTCTCTGTCGGCGTGAGGTTCCCTCCTGCGAGAGATTGCCGTGGCCGCGCTCGTCGCCAAGATGTACGACTGGTACTTCCGGGGCGAGCACTTCCAGATCCAGACCATCACCCCGTAACCCCCCCCCGTTCCTTCCTACAACTCAGTCAACAAACAACCAGACCCACCCAAGGCGCAAGCTAAGGGTGGCTTTTTTTAATCCACCCGTTTGCCTCATTTTTAAAAAGTGATATAATGTAGTTAGTTTTTTAAAAATTGTCATTCTTCAACTGAATGGCAATTCTTGTATATATGCAAGTACTTTTATTACTAGACTTACCAGGTATCGGAAAAAAAGGGGAGGTAAAAGAAGCGGCGGAAGGTTATGTCCGTAATTTTTTATTACCCCAAAAAAAGGCCATTTTAGCTACTAGAGAAAATCTTAAAAAATGGCAATCAGCCATAGATCAACAGGCGCGAGAAAAACAAAAACAGCAAACTGAAATAAGAAAGCTGGCTAATCGTTTGCAAGGCCTCACTTTAGAATTTTTAGAAAAGATTGATAATAAAGGCCATCTGTTTGGTGGAATTTCTACAGCTCATATTGCCACAGCTTTGTCACAAAAAGGATTAAAGGTAGAAAAAAATCAAATAATTTTAGACAAAGCAATTAAACAAATTGGTAAATATCCAGTCAAGATAAAATTGGGGGTTGGGTTAGAATCGGAAATAAAAATTATTATTAAAAACAAGTAATTTCTAATTTATTTATGACACGTTACATTTTTGTTATTGGCGGAGTAATGTCGGGCGTGGGAAAAGGTACGGCCACGGCCTCTATCGGAAAAATTTTACAAAGCAAGGGTTACGCTGTTACGGCAATTAAAATAGATCCTTACATTAATGTAGATGCCGGAACCATGAATCCAATAGAACATGGTGAAGTATTTGTGACAGTCGATGGCGATGAAACGGATCAAGATATTGGTAATTATGAAAGATTTTTAGATATCAATATTACTTCTATCAATTACATGACTACAGGCCGTGTGTATAAAACTGTGATTGAAAAAGAAAGAAATTTAGAATACGGTGGGCGATGTGTGGAAGTTGTGCCCCATGTGCCAGAAGAAGTAATTAGACGCATTAAGACTGCTGGCAAAGAAGCCCATGCAGATTTTGTCTTAATAGAAGTAGGTGGCACGGTTGGTGAGTATCAAAACATTTTATTTTTGGAAGCGGCGCGTATGATGAAAATTGAAGCTCCAAAAAATGTTTTATTCTTTTTAGTTAGTTATTTTCCCATCCCTTCTAAATTAGGCGAGATGAAAACCAAGCCAACTCAATACGCTGTGCGTACTTTAAATTCTGCTGGTATTCAGCCAGATTTTGTCCTTTGCCGCGCTGAACGCCCCTTAGATGAACCTAGAAAGCGTAAATTGGCTGTATTTTGCAATATGCAAGATGGTGATATTATTTCTGCGCCTGATGTTAATCATGTTTATGAGGTGCCAATTAATTTTGAAAATGATGATTTAGGTAATAAGATTTTAAAGAAATTTCACCTTCGTCCGGCCACTAAGGATTTAAAGGATTGGCGCGCTTTAGTTAGTGTTATTAAAAATGTAAAAAAAGAAGTTCATATTGCAGTAGTAGGAAAATATTTTTCTACTGGTGAATTTGTTTTAGCTGATTCTTATATTTCTGTTATCGAAGCAATCAAACATGCGGCCTGGGCTAATAAAGTTAAACCAGTTTTGACTTGGCTCAATTCTGAGGATTATGAAAAACATCCAGCTAAGTTAAAAGAATTATCTAAATACGATGGTATGGTAGTTCCTGGTGGTTTTGGTACTAGGGGAGTAGAGGGTATTATTAAAGCGATTGAATATGCTAGGATTCATAAAATTCCTTATTTTGGTTTATGTTATGGTATGCAATTAGCTACAGTGGAGTTTGCCCGGCATGCTTGTGGTTTAAAAGATGCTCAAACAACTGAAGTTGATGTTAAAACTAAAAATCCAGTGATTCATATCATGCCAGAGCAGATTAAGAATGTGGAAAACAAACGTTATGGTGGGAGTATGCGTTTAGGTGCTTACGATTGTTGGTTGGAAAAGGGGACGCTAGCTCGTGAAGCCTATAAGGAAAATTTAATCTCTGAGCGTCATCGTCATCGTTATGAATTTAATAATGATTATAAAGATTTGTTTGTTAAAAAAGGTTTGATAATTTCTGGCACCAATCCCCAAAAGAATTTAGTAGAAATTATAGAGTTGCCCAAAAATAAACACCCTTGGTTTGTGGGAGTACAGTTTCATCCAGAGTTCCAATCCAGGCCTTTGCGTCCCCATCCTTTGTTTAGAGAGTTTATAAAAGCAGCGTTGAAAAAATAAAAATAAAAAATAACACCGGCCAATTTCTTGGTCGGTGTGTTTGGTTACAGGTTGTCTAGGTTACAAAGAGTACTGGGGAAAGTGACTTATCAGCCACCGCTTTGCAGGAGCGCCATGATTCTCGCCAGCGGATTCTGGTTGCGCCGCTCCGTTTCTTCCTTCAGTCGGATCTGGACGTCCTCCGGCAGAGCTTCGATCAGCTTCTGTCGAGCATCATCATGCTGAGGCAGGTTGGCCGCGACCATCTGCTTGAACAAATAGGCAGCGGTGGGAATATCGATGTGTCCACCGTCAACACCCCCACTGCAGAAGCCCAGACCCGTGAAGACGGTCTCGATACCGCCACCCCCAACAATGGCATCTTCCTTGTCGCGGATGTAGCCGTGAACCAGGGGATGAGGACACCCACAGACCCTGAAATTCAGTTCGGACGTGAATCCGTCCGGGAGCTGGTAATCCAAGACCTTCTGGAAAACATCGGCATAGGTGGGCAGAAGATCAGCGGCCTCCATGGCTTCATCGAGAAGCTGGGCCTCATCGGGAGTGAAAAGATTCTGATTCACTCCTTCCTGAACCATCAGCCTGCCCTGTTCCAAACAAATGACGAGAAAGGTGTCAAAGTCTTCTCCCGTGAGATGTCCGTAAACCACACCGACCGCGTCCAGGAGCTGAAGATCTGCTTCCTTCTTGAACTGAGGCATGAAATACTCCGTAGAAACATCCAGGGTTTTATCCCTGCCCCCCATCGGAGTGCTTTAAGGTGTTTTTAGCTTAAAACGCTACTTTCCCTCGTAATCTAAAAAGAGCTAAATTATCGGCTTTTATCTTAACAATTAATATCACTTTTTGTCAAGCTTGACACATAAAAAACAAACTCCCTTTCGGGAGTCTGTTTTTTGATAATCTTTTAAGCCGCGACATTGATGAACTTTCTTATTTGTAAGTGTCCATCAAATTTTTTCACTTTGCGGCGATTGAAATTAACTTTGCCACTAACTTTGGCATACAAAGTGTCATCGCCACCTTTTTTAACATTTTTACCTGGGAAAAAAGAAGTGCCTCTTTGGCGAACTAAAATTTCACCAGCTTTAACAGCTTCTCCACCAAAGGCTTTAATGCCTAGTCTTTTTGATTGTGAATCGCGTCCTAGCGCGGTTGAGGAACCAGCTTTCTTATGAGCCATATTTTTAAGGGCCAAACGGCCCGGAATTACTTTAAAATTAAGGTAAATACAGTATAAATCAAATCTTGCTTTATGTCAAGTGCTGTGGTAAAATGGGTTAAATATGTCTAGAATCCCTTTAAAATTATTCTTAAAAGACAAGATAGTCCTTCTTTTTCTTTCTCTTAATGTCTTATCGTCTTTAGGCTTATTTTTTTATCTATTTTTTTCCTTTCAAAAGTTTACAGGGAAATCCATCTTTTTGCACTATACTGTTCATTTGGGGGTGAACTTAATTGGTTCTAAATCCCAAATATATTTTCTTCCCTTGGGAGCCTTTGTTATTACTTTATTAAATTTTGTTTTAGCTTATTTTTTGTTTCTAAATCAAAAAAATCTAGCACGTTTGTTAATTGTTTCTACTATTGTAATACAAGTTTTTTTGTGGATAGCCAGTGCTTTTTTGGTATTTATTAATATTTAAAATATGTTGACTGAAGTAGTGGTCATACTTATTCTGACAATTTTAGGTTGGGTGATCGCTTTTGTTTGGGCTCCTTTTTTGGCCAAACTCTTAGTGCGTTATAAATGTTATAAAAAACAAGTTAGGACTGTTGCACCTGACGGATCTGGAACTCCTATCTTTGCCGCCCTACATAAAGAAAGAGAAATTGCTGCTCCCAGAATGGCTGGAGTTTTGTTTTGGGTTACTACAGGGGCGCTGGCTTTACTTTTTGTTTTGTTAGGAAAATATCAGCCAGAAATTTTTGCTAAATTTGATTTTGTCAGTCGTTCTCAAACTTGGATACCTTTGTTCACACTTATCTCAGCCTCCATTTTAGGTTTTGTGGATGATGTTATGGTGGTGCGCGGTTCTGGTCGCATTAACAAAGGTGGGGGATTAAAATTTCGTCATCGTTTGTTGGTGGTTTTTCTAATCGGTTTAGTTGGTGCTTATTGGTTTTATTTTAAGTTAGGTTGGGATACAATTCACGTTCCATTTTATGGAGATTTACATTTAGGAATTTTTTATATTATTTTATTTATCATCACCATGATAGGTTTGTTTAGTGGCAGTGTTATTGATGGATTAGATGGATTAGCTGGTGGTGTTTTTGCTATTATTTTTACAGTCTATAGTATTATCTCTTTTGTTTTGGGTCAGTATAATCTTTCGGCTTTTTGTGGAATTTTAGCTGGCACCTTAACGGCCTTTTTATGGTTTAATATTCCGCCGGCTAAATTTTATATGGGTGAGACAGGCATATTAGGTCTAACCACTACTTTGGCAGTAGTAGCTTTTTTAACTAATACGGTTTTGCTTTTACCTTTTATCGCCTTTATTTTGTTAGCAGAAATTTTTTCTGTAGTTTTGCAAATGTGGTCTAAAAAATATCGCCATAAAAAAATATTTTTAGTAGCGCCCCTGCATCATCATTTTGAGGCCAAGGGTTGGCCGTCTTATCAGGTAACAATGCGTTTTTGGCTCATCACCGGAGCCACTTCTTTGGTTGGTTTAATTTTATTTTTGATCGATAAAGTTTAACGTTCTTGGTCTTTATGCAATCTCACAAAAGTGATATTTATTTTGTTGGCGGAGTAGGAGTGTTGTTGGCCTTTGGGTTGCTTATGCTTTTTTCAGCCTCTTCTCCAGAGTCTTATACTATTTACAATACACCTTATTTTTTTATTAGAAGGCAAGTGTTGCTGGGTGCTATTCCTGGGTTTGCTCTTTTTTATTTGTTTAGCCGGATGGATTTTAATTTGTGGCAAAGATTTGCCAAGCCTTTTTTTCTTTTTAGTTTATTACTTTTAGTTTTAGTTTTAATTCCCGGAATAGGTGGAAATTTTGGTACAGCTCATTCTTGGTTTTCTTTGTTTGGTCTTTCTTTTCAGCCTTCAGAATTAATGAAGCTGGCTTTAATAATTTTTTTGGCAGCTTGGCTGGGACGGTTGGAAAAAGATAATTTTCTTGATTGGCAAAAAAGTCTTTTGCCTTTTTTAGTTGTTTTGGGAATCATTGGATTATTGCTTATTAAGCAACCAGATTTAGGAACTTTTTTGGTAGTGTTTATTATTTGTTTGGCAATGTATTTTTCAGCTGGTGGCAGAATCATTCATTTAGTGGGTATTGTTATTGCCAGTATTGCCGGATTTATCAGTGTGATTTCTATGAGTTCTTACCGGGCTCAACGTATTTTATCTTTTTTAAATCCTAAGGAAGACGTTTTGGGAATTGGTTATCATATCAATCAGGCTCTTTTGGCAGTTGGTTCTGGAGGTTTTTGGGGTTTAGGATGGGGACGCTCTCGTCAAAAATTTCAATATTTGCCAGAAGTTAGCGCGGATTCCATCTTTGCTATTATTGGTGAAGAATTGGGTTTTGTAATTTCTGTTATTTTTTTAGGGTTACTGGCTTTTATTTTTTTTAGAGGTTTAAAAATTGCCGAAACCTCACCTAACAAATTTGGTAAGTTAATTGTGGTTGGAGTCATGGCTTGGTTTTTGGGCCAATCTTTTTTAAACATTGGGGCGATGGTGGGACTTTTGCCTTTAACTGGTTTGCCCTTGCCGTTAGTTTCTCATGGTGGATCAGCCATGATGATTTTATTAGCCGCTTTTGGTGTGGTAGCTAATATCTCTAAGAGTACTACAGAAAAATAATATGAAGAAAATAATTTTTTCTGGTGGGGGAACTTTGGGACCAGTTATTCCTTTGATTGCCGTTTATCAAGAATTACAAAAACAATTTCCTAATCAGTATGAATTTTTATGGGTAGGGGTTAAAGGTGGACCAGAAAAAGAGGTGGTGGAGAAATATGGTTTGCCTTATGTTACTTTACCTGAGGCCAAATTGCGCCGTTATTTTAGCTGGCATAATTTTTTGGATATTTTTAATTTTATTGTAGCCGTTATCAAAAGTTGGCGTTTAATTAAAAAATGGCAACCAGACCTTTTAATTTCTGCGGGTGGTTTTATGAGCGTTCCTTTGCATTTGGCTGCCTGGCTTCAAAAAAAGACTACCTTAGTTCATCAACAAGATGTGATGCCTGGTTTGGCTAATAAAATTATGGCCCGTTTGGCTACTCACATTACTGTTTCTTTAGAAATTAATGTTAAAGATTTCCCTGCTAAAAAAACTCTGTGGATTGGTAATCCTGTTCGGCCAGGAATTTTATTAGGACACAAAGAAGAGGCTATCAAAAATTTTTTATTAGATCCGGAAGTGCCCACGGTTTTAATTTTGGGTGGGGGGACTGGCGCCTTGTCTTTAAATAAAATGATTATCGGTAATATTGATGAGTTAGTAAAAAAATGCCAAATTATTCACATGCTGGGCGCTGGTAAAGATGTTTCTGTACCACTTTTAAAAGGCGGTAAAGTTGATAGTCTAATTAAAGAAAGGTATCATCCAGTTAAGTTTTTAAATGAAGGTATGTTGGCGGATGTTTATGCTGTTAGTGACGTGGTGGTCGCTAGGGCTGGTTTTTCCACTATGTCAGAATTAGCGGTTTTGGGTAAGGGTAAGCCTTTTATCTCCGTACCAATTCCAGACAGTCATCAAGAAAAAAATGCTAGAATTTTTTGGTCTAAGGCCCAGACACCAGTATTTTTTAGTCATCAAGAACCAGTAGGGCAATTGATTAAACAAATTTTGGATTTAGTCTCTAATAAAGAAGATCAATTATATATTGCCCATCATCTTACAAAAGTCATGCCTAAGGATGCTAGGGAAAAAATGGCGTATTTAATTAATGGTTTATTGTCATCCCGAGTGTGATTGAGGGATCTGGTTTATTTGTAAAATAAAAAATCCTCCACTAAATGGAGGATTTTTTGTGTCCACTAACTTAACAAGTACAAGGCTCGTTACCACAACCCGGACAAGGATCGCGTCTCATATATTTTTGGGTTATCCCCCTAATTAAGCCTTATCGGCTTTTAAATATTATCTGATAACCTAGCAAAAAAGTCAAATTGTGAGAAAAAACCACCCCTGTTATTTGGGGTGGTGGAAATGAATGTTAGTGTTCAGTAGGAAAATGTTGATTATCCAGACGAATTGCTTCGGCTAGGATGAGGAGCGCCCTTCTAGTGCGCGGGCTGGCTCCTCCGCCAAGTTCACATCTGAATCGCAAGGGTGGGCCGTGATGATTGTCTGTTGAAAACCAGACATCACCGTCTCTAGTTATGGAAATGTTGAGTCTTCCTTGGAATGTTCCATCGTGGTCATCATGTAGACGTTGGTAGACTTTTTCAGTTCCCAACGTATCAATCCAAAATGGAGTTTCTAGAATTTTCCGAATAAGACTTTCTGGATTTAGAGGTTTCTTGTTTGGCATTTTAGCCCTCAGTTTAAGGAACTACCTTTTGGTGTCTACTACTAATGACAGATTTCACTAAACTCAGCCTATTATAAAAAGAGTGTTTAGTCAACTATAATAAAAGCCACCCCTGTTGTTGGGGTGGCTGGATATCAGTTTTTTCTATCAAGGAGCATTTTTATTGCAGAATGGGATAAAAGTAGCGATGCTCCTTTGATTCTGTATAGTTAGAAAAATATTTTGGGTTGGCTGATGAACGAAAACAGGTTGAAAGACAGGAACTGTCACAGGAACAAGCCGGCGCTTCACGGTACTTGTCCTCATATTTGTCCATGTAACAGCATTGTTTGGCGCACACGTCTTCTTCTCCACACGGAGGGATGTTGGGTGCGGAAGGCACTACTACTACATCGTTTGTTGCTTCGGTAACCGTAGTGGATGGCGAAGTGATTGATTCTTCTCCATTGTTCATACGGCTTACCTGCAAGATTACAAAGTAGCAAGCAAGAATGGCAAGAATGGCGATCAGTTCCCTCACTTCAGACAAAAAGTTTCTCATGTTAAACCCTCTTGTTTTACTATTTTG
>JAPLWR010000018.1 GCA_026396495.1 Candidatus Magasanikiibacteriota bacterium
AGGAAATTCTTTTGCTACCACCAGCCGACCACTGTCATTTTCTATTCGAACGATTCCATCGTCCGAAGCAGACAGAAGAAAATCACCCACAGCACATTTACCGCGCAAAGTAGAAAGCCAAGTACCATCACCAGATTTGGCTTCGGCCACTCCTTCAACCATTCCCTTGTCTGTAACAACTTCACAGCGATTGATGGTTTTGCCTTTTTCTTCCACGCTAGTAAAAAGCCAAGCTTTGTGACGAGAAAAATAAACCTTAGCGCCCAGCAACTTACCGCGGATTGGTGTAAGCGACACTTTGTCATTCAGTCCGTGACCTTTGGCATCAAAAACAAATCCAGTAGTAAAGGCCCCGGCCTGATAAATCCCCAGACCAAAATGTTCGCCCACCCAAAAGGCAGTATTTTCTGACAGAGTGTCTCCAATATGTTCCTGACCAAGAGTGCCATTGCGCCACAAGGCGCCATTGTGGGTCCAGTAACGGCTATAACTATTAGCATCAAAGTTAGCTCGACCGCGGTATTCTTCCACCGCAGTTTTTTCCGGAGCTTCACCAAGAGCTAAAGTCACCATCTGCCCACCCTGGCCAACCATGGTCCGGCGTAAGCTCAAACGAAAACGGAGAGAAGGATCGGGATTACCGCCAAAAAGAACGGTTTTATCTTCCCTCTTGAACTCACCCTTTTCGTTATAGACAAACAACAAACGCTTGTCCTGCCAGGCGGCATTTAGAATCACACCACTAGTTTTAAAAATCGTAGAACAAATTACTTTGCCCTTGATTACGATTTTTTCTTTTACCGGCAGCGCATTCAATTTGCCACAATTGGGACAGATGGCTCGGCTATGTTCTGTTCCACAAACACCACACTTAGTCCAACGCATTTGCAAAAGCAGATCGATAGGAAATTCCTCTCGCAAATCTTTTTCAAACACGCGGCGGAAATATTCCAGCAAATCATCTGGCAACACGCCGTAAGGAATAGCTGGTTTGGGGTAACGCACTTCAGGATTAAACACGGTAATTCTTTTCAGGGGCCGCTCATCATGCGGCACTTTCTTGGTTTTATTCTTAGGCAGATAAACTCCACCATAAGGATCAACCAAGAGTAGCGACTGAAAAGCCATTACATTGAATGAGTACCAATCCGAACCTTCGCCATAGGGACGGAAGAGAACTGGACTAGACTCTTGTGGATCGCAAAGAAGTGGATCTACAAAACGCGTGGTGAAAACTTTGCACAGGTAAGGACCAAACTGAAAGCTGTCCGCATCAATAAAGTAAGCCTCGGTCCCCTGCACCAGAATATTCAGATCATTGAAATCTCCAATCACAATCTGAGAATGATGCAGACCAGTTACGGTAGAATGAATGTCCAGAAAAATTTTCCGAACCTCTTCCTGAGACACGCCTTTGTCTCTAAAGCTGCGCTCACTAAAACGCCGCAGAGTTTCTGTTGGGGCCACAATTTTCATGGCGTAACCAATCAAGTTACCCTGAGCATCCTGCACCAAACCTTGGGGAACAATCACTCGTCCCGGCAAACCCTGAGGGAAAGCTGGCAGTTTGGAACGCTGTTCCAAAAGCCTGAGTCTGGCTGCTTCTTGTTCATTAGGTAAACCATCAAAATGCGGATGAGCTGGGGGTTTAAAAATCTTGATAGCCGTATTGCCTACCTTGTAGACCTCAGCTTCTCCCCCAACACCCAGAAGCTTGTTCAAAGCAATCTTTCTAGAGTTGAGGAAAGCTTCCATTTTCACCCCTCCTTGCGTCGCACCACCACCAAAGTAGTATCATCAGGCAAATGTCCTGGTTCTACTTTGATAACGCCAGTGCGTTGATCAAAAATTTTCAATTCCCGATTGACTTGAGTCAAGTACCGGCGCAATTGATCAGGATTCTTAAAGAAACGATCATCTTGCCACAGCTCTTCCACAGGCTTCACAACTTCTGTTTGACCAGACATTTTCAAACCCTGGGCCTGCACCAAATCTTTCATTCCGTCTGTACCAACTATCAGGTTCTCCAACTGTTCGGTTGGCAAACTTCTGATAATCCTCAAACGAAAAAGATCCGGGCCACCCAAAGTAGTATTCACCAAAGCATAAGCCAAATATGGCGGCTTGTTACCAGCAAAGGGCAACAGCTCAATCATTTCACCATTCAAGAAAAACATTCCGTCGCCTACGGCGAACAAAAATGTTTCCTGATTAGTGATGATTGCTCCCAAAGCTGTGAAAAGAAAATAATCCTCTATGGTTTGAGAAAAACTTCCACCCATGGCGTTGGCCAAAATTCTAATGGCCGCCAAAGTATCTTGCCTTGATCTTTCCAAGACTGCTTCCAAAGCAGAAACAGAAAAATCATCCATCTTAGCCAAATTACGATTTAAAGATTCGGCTAAGATACCCGCTCCCAAATTAGCTCCCACTTCACTATGCATTCCGGCACTACAACCATCAGAAACCAGGACCACTAGAGCCTTCTCCCCTACAATCACCCGCCAGGCATCCTGATTGTTCTTCTGGCTGTGAATATGGTCTTTACCAATAATTGTGCCACTAGCTACTTCCCATTTATCTTTCAGCATTTTTTCCTCTTATTTAATTTTGAATTGTAAGGAACTTTTCCTTTGGTTTATAACCTCGGGCCGATTGTCCCCTCCCATAACGAGGCCAACGGGGTCCAATGTTATAAGTGTATTTTACACACTATATTGAACTATATTTAGAGGCACATAGGTGTGATAGTTTAAAGTGTATTTATTACACTAAGTATTAATAAAAAAATATAAAGGCCCACCACCAATTCTCCCCTACCCCAGAATCTCCACCGGTTGAACCCTTTTAGAAACAAACTTATACAACTCAGCCGGACGATTGGCCTTAAACAATTCTTGATGTCCTGTTTTCTTCAAAATTTTCAAAGACAAAATTTTCTTTCTGAAATTTCTTTTATCTAATTTTTTGCCTAAAATAGTTTCATAAACCACTTGCAAAGCAGTTAGAGTAAACTCTTCGGCTAAAAGACTGGCTACAATATTACTTTCCAATAATCTTTCTTGTAATCTTTCTACTGCCGCTTGGACCATGTCCCTGTGATCATAAGCTAATTTAGGTAAACGCTTTACAGAAAACCATCTAATCTCCCCATATTCTTGGGTGGTTTTGATTTCTACCTTGTCAGCATTAAGCAAAGTTAAATAAGCTACAGATACTACTCTACCAAAAGGATCACGCTCCACTTCTCCAAAAGTGGATAGCTGCTCAAAATGAGGATCTTTAATTCCAGTATTATCTTTGGTTAAACGCCAAACTGCCTCGTCTAAAGATTCATCCCCTCCCACTAAACCGCCTGGAGCGGCCCAGGTATCTTGATAAGGGTCTTTTTTCATCTTAATCAACAAAACATGCAATTGATTATCAATCAAAGAAAAGATGATTGGATCAACAGCAATTACGGCAAACTTATATTTTTTCTCTACTGGTTTTGTCATATTGTGTTAGTGTATTCTATACACATACTAACATTTCCTTAAAATTCGTCAAGGGAGTTATCCACATCCCCTACATTTCCTTAATAATAGGGACTCCTAAAATAGTTAGTCCACTTTCTAAAACTTGTTTAGTAGATCTAATTAATTCCAAACGAGAGGACATTAATTGAGGTGTATTGGCCCTCATCACCGGGCAATTTTCATAAAAATCACTAAAATCCTGACAGAGTTCAAAAAGATACTTAGCCAATTGTGAGGGATCCTGTCTCTCCCCTGCTTCTTGCAAGACACCAGCCATGGCTGCTAATTTCAAAATAAGTTTCTTTTCAAAAACAGAAACCAATAAAGAGTAATCCACTTTCAATTTTGTTTTGACTTTTTCTAAAATACTATTCATCCTAGCTAAACTATATTGCAAATAGGGGGCGGTAAAACCTTCAAAGGAAACTGCTTCTTTAATGTCAAAAGCAATCTTCTGACTGCTACCAACTTTTACCATACTAAATTTCAAAGCGCCAAAGGCTAAAGCCTCGGCCGTTTTCTGCAATTTAATCTTGCTCCATTCAGGATGTCTTTTTTGAGTTTCTGCTTCAGCTATTCTCAAAGCCTCATCCCTAACCATTTCATAAAGAATTACATTACCAGATCTAGAAGCCATTTTTTCTCCCCCAGGCAAAGTAACTAACTCACAAGCAATGTGAGACATTTTATATTTAAACCCACCTATTTCCAAAATCTTAAATAATTGTTGAAAATAAAACTTTTGTTCTGCCCCAGTTAAATTAATACTGCTAGTCACTTGCGGAAGTTTTTGAGCCTTAACTTTAGCCAAACCTAAATCAGAAGTTAGGTACAATCCAGCTCCATCGCTTTTTCTAAGTAAACCAATATCCAAGCCGTACTTTTTTAAATCAATAATAATTGCACCGCCCTCACCCACCTCAGCAATTTTCTTTTTTAACAACTCATCCACCTCTTTTTGACCCAGATCCTTCACATCTTTCTCATAAAAAACAATTTTGTGTTTCACCCCAAGTTCCGCAAAAATTTTCTTAAAACCGTCTAAACTCCATTGTCTAGTTTGTAAAAATGTCTTCCAGATATATTTATCTTTGGCTTCTAATAATTTCAACATCGCCTTAGATTCTTCAGCATGATCTGGATGATCTTTTAAATAAGTACTGGCTTCAGCATAAATTTGTCCTAACCATTTTTGTTTGTCAGCTGGAGGAATTTCACCCCGATGTAATTCCATCAACCCCCAAAGACACTTAGCCACGTGCGCCCCAAAATCATTAATATAATTAGCCCTAACAACCTTTGCTCCTAAAGTTTCATAAATATTAGCCAAGGCATTACCCAAACACATGATTCTTAAATGTCCAACATGGACTTCTTTGTGAGTATTGTTAGATGGATACTCAATTAAAATATTTTCACCCTTCTTTATATTACTTTGCCCATACTTATTTTTTTTCTTCTTAATTTCTGCTAAAACTAAACTAGCCACAACACCAGGATTGAGAAAAAAATTAACATACGGCCCAGCAGCTTCTACTTTTTCTAATAAAGAATTTTTTTTCTTGTTCAATTCCTCAATTAACAGCTTGGCAGTCTCTATTGGATTTTTGCCTATTTTTTTAGCCAAACCAAAACAAGCCAAGGACAGATCCCCCATTTTACTATCAGGTGGTACAACTAAATCATCTGGTTTGATATCCCATTCTACCGGTAGACCTTTAATAACTTGTTTTTTAATTTCTAATAGCATAAAAATTTGAGAGGGTTTATATTTTCTTTTTTGCAGACGCGGCGACAAGTCCGCAGCGCAAAAAAGACAATATAAACCCGTAAAAACCTTATTTTATTTTCACAAAAAATCTGCTGCCTTTTTGAATAACATCACCAGATTTTAATTCTAATTCAATTGATTCAGCCTTTTGATCATTTACTTTCACTCCACCTTGTTGCACTACTCGTCTAGCCTCGGCTTTACTTTTAACAAAACCCGCCGCTACTAATACAGCCAAAATATTTTTGTCAGCCATTTTAATTTCTGGGATCTCATCCGGTATCTCTTTCTGGCAAAAAGTTTTCACAAAATATTCTTGCGCGACCGTGGCGGCCTTTTCTCCATGATACATTTTGACAATCTCTCCAGCTAATTTTACTTTTAAATCCCGTGGATTAGCTCCCGCTTTTAATTCCTTTTCCATCTTCTTAATCTCTTCCATTGATAAATAAGTGCAGTCAACAAAAACCTGAATAATTGCTTCATCTGGTAAAGCCATGGTTTTACCAAACATATCATTAGGTTTTTCATCCAAACCAATACCTGTGCCTAAACTCTTACTCATTAATTTTTCTCCCGTGACTGGATTTTCTAATAAAGTAGTGGTCATAACAATCTTTTCCCGATTCTGATAAGCCTTAACTAGCGCCCGTCCAGCTAACATATTAAAAGTTTGATCAGTGCCACCAATTTCTACATCAGCCTCTAAAGCCACAGAGTCATAACCTTGCATTAAAGGATAGAAAAATTCGTGCACATAAAGAGGTTTATTTTCTTTAATTCTTTTTTCAAAATTATCTCTCTCTAACATTCTTTGTACAGTAAAGTGTGAGGCTAAATTAATACCGTCTTCAAAAGTTAATTTAGATAGCCACTCAGAATTAAACCGTAACTCAATTGGGTTTTCTTTATTATCAAAATCCAAAATTTTTCCAATTTGTTCTTTAAAAGTTTTTAAGTTAGCCAAAACATCTTCTTTAGTCAAACGTTTACGCATAGCATTCTTATCACTGGGGTCTCCAATCATGGCTGTAAAATCTCCAATCAAAACAATGATCTTATGACCCAAGTCATGCAAACGACGTAAAATTATATAATTAGTAGCATGGCCCAAGTGCACGTAGGTAGCAGTAGGATCAATGCCCATATAAATCCTTAATTGCTTACCAGAAGACAACATCTCTTTAAACTCTTTGGGAGTGGGATAAACTGTGTCAATAGAACGAGTTAAAATTTCTTCAATTTTTTTTACATCTGTATTTATTTTCATACTAACTAATTTTATATTTTATTGATTGATATGTGGGGCAGCTTCACCAAAATGTTTACAGTTTCTATGGCGCACGATAAAGAAGATAAAAACAAACCCGGCACAGGCTGCTACTATAGAGCTTACAATAAAAGGCAGGTTTTCACCAAATTTATCCCACAGATAACCAAACACCACGCTGGAAATAAATAAAGCTAAACCATTTAAACCATAATAAATTCCTAAAGCAGTGGCACGAACATCTGGATGAACTAAATCTGATAAAAAGGCGCGGGAGACTCCGTCTGTCAAAGCTAAACCAGCTCCATACAAAACAAACAAAACCCAAACAATTCCGTCACTAGCCAAGGCAAACCCCAAAGCAGTTAAAGAAAATAAAAAATACCCTAATAATAGCGACAGCTTTCTACCTTTATGATCTGTCCACTTGCCAATTGGCACAAATAAAAATGCCGAGACCAAAGTGTAAATCATGTACAACAGAGGCGCAAATTCCTTTGCTATACCTACTTTCTCAGCTTTTAAAAGAAAAAAAGCATAGGAGGCATTAGCCAAAGCAAAAATAGTGGTGACAATATAAAATAATTTAGAATGTTTTCCTAGTTTTTCCCAAGAAAAACGACGTCTGGGTGTTTCGCCGCCATCAAGTGAGACGCCCGCTCTCTTTTCCTTAACAAAAAGGATTAAAAGTAAAACAGCAAAAACACCTGGAAAAAAAGAAATCCAAAAAATTGTCCGGTAATCATTAGCGTGATTTAAAAGCCACCAAAAAACAAACAAAGAACCCAAGGATCCACCAATGGTATCCATGGTGCGATTAAAACCAAAAGCGCGGCCACGATGACGTTGGTCCTGACCAGCAGCAATCAAGGCATCCCTAGGACTTTCTCTAAAACCTTTGCCGGCACGATCAAAAAACCGTAAAAAAATGGCTTGCCAACCAGTAGATGCCATAGCAAATAACGGCTTGGTAATAACTGATAAAGAATACCCGAATACTACAAAATCTTTCCTTCGACCCAATCTATCAGATAAATACCCAGACAATCCTAAGAAAAAAGAAGCTGCTCCTCCGGCAATACCCTCCACAATCCCAATCTCACCTTTAGACAGGCCCAAAACTGCCACCATAAAAAATGGCAGCATAGGAAAAATCATTTCCGAGGAAATATCGTTCAACATGCTGACCAATCCCAAGGTAATATCATTCCGCGTAAGCTTGAGAGCCATAAAAATTAATTTTGTGGCCAATCTTCAATCATTAAAAATTCTTTTTGTTTGGCCGGAGACATTTGATAAACTGCTTCAGTCACAAAAGGCACAAAAGGATGGAGATATTTAATACTAGCCAACCACACTTTAAATAAAACTTGTTGTGTATTAACTTTAGCCTTTTCAGCAGCCCCTTCTGCAAAAGCTGGTTTTATTTCTTCCAAATATTTGTCACAAAATTCATGCCAAAAAAATTGATAAATTTCTTCAGCTCCTAAATGAAAATCAAAATTATCTAAATGTTTGGTTAATGTTTTTCCCACTTCTTCTATCCGCACCAAAATTGCTTTATCAGTTGAAGATGCTTTTTCTAAATCAATTTGACCTGGAATAAAATTATCCCCCAAATTCATCATCACAAAACGCGAAGCATTCCAGATTTTATTGGCAAAATTACGATGAGCTCTAATTTTATCTTCAGAAATTACAATATCATTACCCGCGGAAACGCCAAACACCAAGGCCATCCGTAGGGCATCGGCACCATAATTTTCTACTACACCCAAGGGATCAATCACGTTGCCTTTTGATTTAGACATTTTTTGTCGGTCTTTGTCACGAACTAGTCCATGTAAATAAACATGTTTGAAAGGAACTTCGCCCGTAACATACAAACCCAACATAATCATTCTAGCTACCCAGAAAAACAAAATATCCCAACCAGTTTCCATTACAGTTGTGGGATAAAATTTCTCAAAATCACCTGTAGTCTTTAAAGTAGCAAAAGGCCACTGGCCAGAAGAAAACCAAGTATCAAACACATCTGTTTCTTGTGCCCAACCTTCCTCTGTTGGTGCAACCTCACCCACATAAATTTCCTCTCCCTTATACCACACAGGAATTCTAATACCCCAAACAATCTGACGAGAAACATTCCAATCACGAATATTTTCTAACCAATGAAAAAATATTTTTTCAAATCTTTCTGTTACAAACTTTACTTCGCCCTTTCTCACAGCTTCCATGGCTTTGGCTGCCAAAGGTTTCATTTTAATAAACCACTGAGGCAACACTCTGGGTTCTAAAACATTAGAACATTTGTAACAAGTGGCCACACTATGTTTATAGGTAGGATCAATTTTTACCATTAATCCGGCCTTTTCCATATCTTCAGCAATCACTTTTCTAGCTTCAGCAATTTTTAATCCATGATACTTTTTAGCTGCTTCATTATCAGGGAAATGTTTTAACAAATCTAATTTTCCAAATTGATCAATAACAATCATTGGTCCGGGAATTTCATTTTTATGTCTCTGCCAAATATCATAGTCAATTGGATCATGGGCTGGCGTAACTTTAACCGCGCCGGTTCCAAAAGCGGGATCGACAGCTTCATCAGCAATAACTTTTATTTTAGTCTTACCAATTAAAGTATCAACTTCTACTTCTTTACCAATATATTGCTGATAACGCTCATCATCAGGATGCACCGCAATAGCAGTATCACCAAATTTTGTTTCTAATCTAACCGTAGCTAAAGTAATTGGTCCGTACTTTATAAAATATAAAGGATCTTCCTTTTCTTCATGTTTAACTTCCAAATCAGATAAAGTGGTTTGATGTTTCACACACCAATTAACAATTCTTTCGCCGCGATAGGCCAAACCGTCATCATACATTTTTTTAAAAGTTTGGTTAACAATTTTAACAATTCCAGGATCTAGAGCAAATCTTTCTTTTGACCAATCACAAGAGGCACCCAAACGACGTAATTGCCCTTCCATCACTGCTTTATTAGTTTGGGTAAAATCCCAAATTTCTTGATACAACTCTTCACGAGGAATAGTAAACCAGTTACGACCTTCTTTTTCTAATTTTTTTTGATAAACAACTTGAGTTTCAAACCCAGCATGATCAGCACCTGGCAACCAAAGGGTTGACTGACCTTTCATCCTATGAAAGCGCACCATAATATCTTCCAAGGTCACAAAAACGGCATGGCCAACATGCAAAGATCCATTAGAATTAGGTGGGGGCATAATTACACAAAAAGGTTCCCCTTTGCCATCTTTAGACGGAGAAAAATTGCCACTGGCTTCCCACTGTTTATATATTTCTAATTCAAATTCTTCCGGTTTGAAAACTTTTGGTAAATCCATAAAATGATAATTATTGTCTCTTTATTCTAACTTAAAAAGAGGTTTTAGGCAAGATAATAAAAAGCCCCGTAGTTTTACGGGGCGGAAAGTGACTAGTTAATGGTAAAAGGAAAGATGATGAGACAAAGAACAGCCAGGAGACAAAAAACACCCGCGTTAACGGTGGCTTTCTTCTTGAGTATACCGTGCAACTCCCAAACAAAATATTCTCTGGAGTTCTTCTTCATATTAAAGGGGGTGGATAGAAAAGTTTCCAAAATGGCCAAAGCCACTTGCCCCAAAGGTTACTCACTATTTCCTTCTCAAAAGTAACAGTAAACCCGGCCAAAGCCCAAGCCCCTAGAGAGACACAAAAAACTGGAACGCCGACAAACAGAAACTGCTTCATAAAAACATCATTAAAGATGTTTTTGGCTCTAGCTTGAGGGCTAAACAACATGAGTAGCCCCATCAAAACTGAAGAGAAACTAAAAAGCAGAGTCCCCATGACCACAATATTTATCATCTCTTTATCCTTTTAAAAGAACTGAAATCATCCTAATACACCTTGACTTTTTGGTCAATCCCAAGCTCACCCCATTTGACAAGTCTCTTTTTCTATCATAAGATAACCTATTCTACAAGTATGGCACTAGAAAGGGAAAAACAACTAATGGAGGCAATCAACCAAAGCCGCCACATTTTGGTGGTGTTTAGGCACGACTCAGGAGATGGCTTGGCCTCTGCTTTGGCCTTAAAAGTTTTACTTACAAAACTCAACAAAGAAGCAGAGATAGTCAGTCCAGGAAACCCACCCACCAAACTTTTTGATTTTTTACCAGGATTTTCAGATATTAGAGCTGAATTATCCCCTCTTCAAAAGTTTATTATCAAAGTAGATCTAACCAAAAATAAGTTAGCGTCTCTGAGTTATGACGTTAAAAATGATAATTTATTTATTTACATTACTCCCAAAACTGGCCTCATCAATCATGAAGCAATTAAAACCGCAGCCACAGATCTAAAGTTTGACCTAATCATTACTTTAGATTGTCCTGATTTGCTAGGCTTGGGAGCGCTGTATCAAAACAACACCGACCTATTTACAAAAGTTCCCATTATTAATATTGATCATAATCCAGCCAATGAAAATTTTGGTTCAATTAATTGGGTAGATATTTCTGCTTTGGCCAGCGCCGAAATTATTTTTGAATTATTACAAAAAACCTGGCCTGATTTAATCAACCCAGAAATGGCCACTTTATTACTTACTGGTTTAATCGTCAAAACTCAGAGCTTCCGCGCAGCTAATATTAACGGACGCACTTTACAAAATGCCAGTAAATTAGTAAACATGGGGGCCGATAGAGAAAAAATTGTCCAGAATTTATACCGCCGTCGTACGCTACCCACATTAAAATTATGGGGCAAGGCTTTGGCCAATTTAAAAAACGATAATCAAAATGGTTTGGTTTGGACCACACTTACTAAAGAAGAATTTATCACTTCTGGTGCCCAGCCAATAGAACTAGAAGAGGTTATCGAAGAATTAATTTCTAATGCGCCAGAAGCTAAAATTATTGTCTTGGTTTATGAAACAGAGGCGGGAGTAGAAATAATTGTTTCTAGCCAAGCGCATTTAGATCTTAAAGAATTATTGCGTTCTTTTAATCCAGAAGGTGTTAGAGAAAAAGTAAAAATTAAAATGGATAACATCAGTTTGGGAGAGGCGGAACAAAAAATTATAGAAAAGATACAAACAGAGCTTTTAAAAAATAGATAAAAAAATTACCCTTCTAAAATCTTCTGCCCTATCTCTCGTCTCTTCTCACTATCTTTTTCCCTAAAATAGTCACCTACTAAGGAACTATTTTTTTCATTTAGCTTAGATAAAATCTTAAAAGAATACCTGCCAAAAATTTGTTCCAAATCTTTAAGAAAATCAAGTTTACCACCCTTAAGATAGCTTGTTTTAAATTCTCTCCAAACTTCTTCAAATGTCATGCCTCTGACTTCAGCCACGCCTTTAATAATTGCATCCAAAACAATTATATAATCATCATAAAAACTAAAATCTTCTTCAAACATTCCCACTCCGGACTCTACCAAAAACTTCGTCAAATCACCTAACCTTTTTCCATCTTCCTTATCCAAAACATCATGATTTCTTAAAAGAATCTGCCAACTCATCTTTTGAACCACTGCTTCATTTAAGCCCACAAAAGAGGCCTGTTTAGTTCTGTCATTATAATTCTGAAATCCACCCCTGCGTTCATCTAATCCTCTATCCTCAATGAATAAAGTTGTCTCACTGGCAGCGTGGACCATTTCATGCGACAAGGTGGATAAAAAAGCATAACGTTTTCGTAATTGCGGTATTTGTTTAAAAAATATTCTCCTGGTCTGGGCAATGTATTTATCCCTTTTCTGTTTTTGAGCTAAGTTAACCGGATGATCTTCTGTTTTTGTCTCATCTAATGGATATAAATCCAAAGAAGTTTCAATGACGACCCCCTCTATACCTTCCCATTCCGCTTCCAAAATGTTCTGAGCCATTTCCTCTTCTTGTTTGTCTAACCACATTGATGCATGATGTTCCCTTTCACCTAAAAAATCCTGTTTTAAAAAAACAGAATGATGAATGGCAAAATATAATCCATGGGAACGAGCAGATTTCATTTTTTTAAATTTTTCATGCGACTGGTTCAAACGTCTCAAAATTCTCTACACCCAAATCAACAAATTCAGCCGCCAAAAAACTATTTAACAAAATAATGTCTCTCTGTTGTTCTGGAGTTTTTTCAAATTCCTGTTCTTTAGGTTTGAGGCCTTCCTTTTTTAAACGCTCGGCTCTAGCCACAAACCTTTTAGCCTCTTTTGGGGTAACTCTGTCTAATCCCTGAATAAAGGTTGGTCTCCCTTCTGACATAAAACAATAAAATAGTAATTATGGCTTCATCAACAATATAGCACAAAAAAATAGGAATATCCAAGGCGTTAAAATTATCAATCTTAAATTACATCACAACCAATAGAGCTTTTCTTAATTAAAAAATCCGCCGTTGAAACAATCTCCGGCGGAGCAAAAGTTCATCTACCAACCATTGGTGTTAACCAACGGACTTGAGGATGATCACGGCTTCGAGTTGGCCTCGAATACCCGCAACCTTTCTCAGGTAGACGTTGCCCTCTTCCAGCTGAATGACCAGAGACACGACGGCATCGTTCTTAACGAACCTTGCCAACGCAATCTCCACATCATTCTGATCCGGCCCCACCACGATTTCCCCGTGACGAGGCAGGATGAAAGCCAGGCTAACGCACGTCCGGTTGACCCTCCGATTGTCCACCCAGTAGTGGCGACTCTCGGGATCAAGACGCAGAGTGAAGTCGCCGAAGTTCATCTTC
>JAPLWR010000088.1 GCA_026396495.1 Candidatus Magasanikiibacteriota bacterium
TGTAATTTGTTGTTCTTTACCAGTGGCTTTGTCAGTAGCTTTCACATTTAAAATACCATTAGCATCAATATCAAATTTAACTTCCACTTGTGGCACGCCGCGAGGAGCTGGAGGGATACCAGATAAAATAAATCTGCCTAAGGATTTATTGTCGCTGGCCATTGGACGTTCACCTTGAACCACATGAATTTCTACAGAAGTCTGAGAATCAGCTGCAGTAGAAAATACCTGAGATTTAGATGTAGGAATAGTTGTGTTACGAGTAATTAAAGCAGTCATCACACCACCTAAAGTTTCCAAACCCAAAGATAATGGAATAACATCCAAAAGTAAAACATCTTTAACTTCACCTTTTAAGATGGCTCCTTGGACAGCCGCACCAATAGCTACCACTTCATCTGGATTAACAGAAATATTTGGTTTTTTGCCAAAGAATTTCTCTACAGCTTGGTAACACTTCATCAATATTAGAAGTTTCCATCTTGGCATCCTTCAAAGCATTTTTAACTGGAGTTATAGTTTTTTCCACCAAATCACCAATCAATTCTTCCATTTTGGCGCGAGTCAATTTCATGACCATGTGTTTAGGACCACCAGCATCGGAAGTAATAAAGGGCTGATTGATTTCTGTTTCTTGAGCAGTAGATAATTCAATCTTAGCTTTTTCCGCAGCTTCTTTAATGCGTTGTAAGGCTAATGGATCCTTAGCTAAATCAATACCTTGATCTTTTTTAAACTCAGTTAAAATCCAATTCATGATCACTTGATCAAAATCATCACCACCCAAATGGGTATCACCATTAGTAGATAATACTTGAACAGTGTCTTCAGCAATTTCCAAAATAGAAATATCAAAAGTACCTCCACCTAAATCATAAACAGCAATTTTTTGATTTTTCTTTTTATCAAAGCCATAGGCCAAAGCAGCCGCAGTTGGTTCATTGATAATACGCAAAACATTTAAACCAGCAATAACTCCGGCATCTTTTGTAGCTTGACGTTGAGAATCATCAAAGTAGGCTGGTACAGTAATAACAGCATCGGTAATTTTTTCGCCCAATTTTTCTTCAGCATCAGTTTTTAATTTTTGCAAAACCAAAGCAGAAATTTCTTGTGGCGCAAATTCTTTGCCACCCATGACAACTTTAACGCCATCACCAGCTTTAACAATTTTAAATGGCATGTTTTTTAAGTCTCTCTGCACTTCAGCGTCATCAAATCTGCGACCAATTAAACGTTTAATAGAATACAGGGTATTTTCTGGATTGGTGACAGATTGACGCTTAGCTAACAAACCAACATGACGTTCACCTGTTTTAGTAATAGCCACAATAGAAGGAGTAGTACGGGCGCCTTCTTTGTTTTCTAAAACTTTTGGCTGGCCACCTTCTACCACAGCCATACAAGAAAAGGTTGTACCTAAATCGATTCCTAATACTTTAGACATATGTTTTTTTAGATTAAATTATTTTTTATTTAATTAATAAACTTAAAAATTGTAATTCTTCTTCATTGTATTCACCACTCAACGCTGCCAAAATTTCGTCTTTCTTCAAACCTTTTTTTTGTAAATAAGCAAATTGTTTACTAAAAGCGTGTCTTTCTACTTCATTATCTGGATAACTGCTTCTAACTGCTTGTTCATATAATTCCGTAGTTGTGGCTACAAAAGCCTGATAATGACCTAATTCATGACTCATCCAAGCTAAATCATCACTCTGATCAAAATAACTTTTTTTAATTAAGATTAATCCTTTTTCTACCATTGATTCACTTGGTTGTGATCCCTTAATCCAAAGTTCGTCTGGCACCACTCCAATAATCACCTCGCTTAAATTTGGATCATTTAAAAAATTTAATTGGTCTTGGTGTCCGCCTTGTAAAGAAGCGGCTGATAAAAATTCAATTTGTTCTACTTCTTCTGAAGAATTTAAACCTAAATAATCCTTAAGTAAATTTTTTATATCCCCTACACGTGATTGAAACTTAGCTTCTCTATTTCTTAATTCATTGTCTGTCATATGATTTTAAATACTTGACAAAAAGTGTTTTTTATACTATATTATTATCACCCTAAACGAGGCAAAGGCCTTGAAAAACAAGGAAGAAAACGAAACAATCAAGATCAAGAAGGCGAAGAACTGGGTCTTGATGATGATCGTCTGCGCCCTTGCTGCCGTGTTCTGCGGCATCTGCGCCCGGTCCAAGGACAACACCAGCGACACCATCGCCATTTTCAACATCTTGCACATCGGCGGCTGGGTTCTGGCACTGGCCTCCCTGGGAGTGGCCTGCTGGAATCTCCCCAACTCCGACAAGGACAAGCCCACATCCTGATCATCTCAACTTCTACTAACTCTACACACCCGCCCGAGCAACTCGGGCTTTTTTATTTTAAATTTATTTACTAACAATTACTTTGGCGGCTTTAACAACCTTATCACCCATTTTATATCCACCTTCAATTTCTTTCAGGACTAAACCCGGCTCAACCCCCTCAACCATTTCTTCTCCCGCGGCTTCGTGCCAGGTGGGATTAAATTTTTCTCCGGCTGTTTTAATTTCTTCTAAACCTAACTGCTTTAATGTTTCACCAAACTGCTTTTTAATAAAATCTATTCCTACAGCCCATTGCCCAATTTTCTTTTTATATTCTTCGCAATCTTCTCCTGCTTCTGGTAAATGAGCAGCTGCTTTTTTAAAATTATCGTAGATAGAAGCAAATTCATAAGCAGCCATGCCTCTGGCAAATTGAGCCATTTCTACCTTCTCCCTAGCAATACTTTTCTTTAAATTATCATAATCAGCTAAAGCCCTTTTCCAATTATTAAAATATTCTTCTGCCACCTCTTCTATGGTTTTTTTGGGCTCTACTAGATTGGCATTATTTTTTTCTTCTTCTACTTCTTCATCTTTTGTTTTTTGTGGTTCCTCAGACATAATTTTAACCTAATATTTTTTTAATACTGTTGACTAAATTTAAATTTTTTTGATAATCCATACGGACCGGTCCTAAAATACCAAAGATGCCACCTTCAAACCCTGGTAAAACTACTCCTACAAAACTACAATTCTTATCAAAAGGATTGTCTAAGCCCAATAAAATTTTCTGATTTTGTAAAATTTTCTCTACAATTTGAGGCATAACTTCTTCACAATGATCCAAAACCTCAGAAACTGTTGTAACCATAATTTGAACACTAAATTCTGGTTTGCCAAACAAATTACTTAAACCCGTAAAATAAAGTTGATTTTCATTAAAGGCTACGATGACAGCTTCACCTAAAATTTCCGCCGCAATTTTAGCTAAAACCTTAATCTTATCTTCATCTTGATGTTCGGCAGATAATTGATTTAGTTTTTTTTCTAACGAACTATCTTCCTTATCTGTAATAAATTTTTGAATATAAAAAGCATAACCTTTTTCTGAAGGAATCCTACCAGCTGAGGTATGTGGTTGATAGATATAACCGTCTTCTTCCAACTCCATCATTTCATTTCTAATAGTAGCCGGTGAGGCTTTGAGGCTTCTAGACAATTTTAAAGACCCGACAGGTTCGGCGGTTTTTAAATACTCTTCAACAATGCGCTTTAATAATTTTTCTTTGCGCTCCAACATATTTTATATTTTAGCACTCTATTGGATTGAGTGCTAAACCCATTATATAGACAATCTTCAACCCTGTCAAGAGGGCCCAGATATTAAAAAAACCGCCCCAAGTTGTGGGGGCGGAGAATTGTTGGATTACTCTTCAACCAACAAAAATTCTGCAATCTCTGGCTTTCTAATCTCTGATTTTGATCTGGCCAGTCTTGGCCGCGATATCATACGTCACTGTGGCCTTATGGAAGCCTTGAGGCAAACCCTGTCGAACTTTGACAGTAGCACCGAGTTCCGAGACATTATGGATGGGTTCGACAACAAACCCCGTCAGATGAAACCCTGTCCCACCCAACCTCTTCATCGACACGATGAAAAAGGGAACACCACAGCCAATACGAGGATCGAAAGGATTTTCTTCGACATCAAAGAAAACCAAGATATCCTTCTGACGGTTTCCGTCCTGAAAGAATCGATCAGCCAA
>JAPLWR010000010.1 GCA_026396495.1 Candidatus Magasanikiibacteriota bacterium
AGGAGATTATTTAGAAGAAGAGTTGTATGTTAATCTACCTGTTATTGGTGGCACAGAAAAAGCGGCTGGATTATCAGCTCAAGTTTCTTTAGGTGAGGTGTCGGCAGCTCCTACCAGAGACATTGTTTCATTTAATCAAAATCTTAGTGGTGTTTCTTCTCCCTCTATTTTGCCAGGTGTAGAATTAGGTGGTCGACGTGAGATTATAAAATATGTTGTGCAATCAGGTGATAGCATTCCTAGTATCGCTACTAGATTTCAAATTAGTTTAGAAACAATTTATACAGAAAATAAATTGACTAGCAGAAGTATTATTAGACCAGGCGATGTATTAACTGTTCTTCCAATTTCTGGCGTGACTCACAAAGTTAAAAAAGGAGATACTTGGGCTAAAATTGCTGCCACGTATAAAGCTGACTCACAAAAAATTATTGATTTCAATCTTTTAGGTGAAGGTGAATTACCAGTTGGTGAAACAATCATTATCCCTGAGGGTAGAGCACCTGTTGTGGTTGTTTCTAGGCCAGCATCTACTAAACCAGCACAGACAACTATTGGTAGACCTTCGGCTATTCGTGGTGCGGGAGAAGGAATGCTTTGGCCAACTACTGCTCGTCGAATTTCTCAGTATTTTGGTTGGCGTCATACTGGTATTGATATTGCTTTGCCACTAGGTACTCCAATTTATGCGGCTGACGATGGTGTGGTGGAAAAATCTGGTTGGAATACCGGCGGTTATGGTTATATGATTTTGATTAATCATGGTAATGGTATAAAAACTCGCTATGGACATAACAGTAAATTGTATGTGAGTGTTGGTGAGCAGGTAAGTAAAGGCGATACAATTTCTTTGATGGGGTCAACTGGCAGATCTACTGGTTCTCATTTACATTTTGAAGTAATTGTGAATGGTGTTGTAGTTAATCCTTTCTTGTACGTAAGGTAAAAACAAATAAAAAACTCCGCTTGAGGGCGGAGTTTTTTATTTGTTTTAGTGCTAATTTTAGGTTGACAAAAAGTGAAAAATGTGTTAAAATGAGATCAAATTTAATATCTTAATTATACAGTCTTATATGTTGAGGCATAGAGGTAATCCATTGGATTCACAATCTTTTAAACCAGCAACATTAGATAAAAAATCTAAGACAGTAGAAGATAAAGAAAGAAAGGAGAGAAGAGAATTGGTAAAACGTAACTTAATTTCTACTTTACAGGCTTTCTATGAATATGATGACGCTTTGACAGAATATCAGAAAGAATTTGGTTCTGTTTATGATAAAGAAGTTCTGAAAGCAGCCAAGGATTACATGCTCCAAATATTTTCTTATGGTGTTAGTAATGACTCTGAATATACTATCGCCAAGTTTGAACAGTTGTGTGATATCTTTGGTTTTTCTAAGCGCTGGCAGGAAGATCCCGCTTTGGTTGAGGCTGTTAAAAATATTTTTTTGTATCAGATTGAGGGATGTAATTATAGCGCCTACAAATTAAAAAAATCAATGGCAGTTTTTAGTGATCCTGTCATTTTTAATAACGAAGAAATACGTCAAGCTATAGCTACACAAATGTTGCAAGGTGAATTAAATCTTTCCGAAAGGTTTAAAATTTTAGTTGATTGGGGGCTACCTACTGAGGCGTTAAAGGAACACGCGATACTAAAAGCAACTGATTTATTATCAGCCTCTCAAGGCTATGATAGAGGGTTAGAAAGTAGAGGGCTAAACTATTTAATTAGTTGTGTTGACGTCTGGCCTGATTTTTTAACCTTTTCAGGTTTACAAGATGCTGTTTTAACTAGTATCGACTCCTTAAGTTCTGGAGAAACACTAGTAAACTATTTTTCTACTACCACTAATGTCTTTGAAAATTTAGAGGAACGATTAAAGTTGCCTGCTGATTTTGTTTTGCGCTGGAAGAAAAAAGCTGTGAGAAAAATAATTACTTATTCTAATGCTAATGCTTCCAGAAAATTAGCGTTAGTGATAGAAAACTGTAAAGAAAGGTTTAATTTATCAGATGGTGATTTTGATGAAGCCGTAAAGACGGCTTTATGGGATTTGTTGATTGGGCGTCATTTAGCAGAGTATGAGTTTTTTTTACATAATTTCCAATTACCTTATTTTACCTCCGAAGAAGAGCAATCTTATGGTAAAAAAGAGATTGAACATTTATTGCAAGAATCAAATAACCCCGCTGTGTTGGATAAGATTGTAGGTATCCAAAAAATGGCGAGCTTGCCCGTTGAATTTTTTAATCAACCGGAAATTGCTAGTCGTTTAGTTATTTTATTTGCAGTTCAATATTTAGTAGAAGAAAAAACACCTTATGATCTTCAAGTCATGGTTACACAGTTTGGTTTACCAGAAACAGTCTATGGATTGATAGATCAAGAAATGTTGTTGCATGATGATCTTTTAGGTAAACGCTTGCAGTTTTTCTTACCACTAGTAGACTCCCCAGAATTGTTACATTTATTTCCGCAAACTCTTCATGAAATAAAAAATTTAATTATTCAGAGTTTATCAACTAGTGATGGATTAGCTTATCGTTTCATTCAAAATTTTTTAGTCTATAAAAAGCACGCCTGGGCCAGAGAAAATATTTCTAAGGCCTTGGATCAACCATTACCCGCTCGAAGATTTTTGGAAATGCATGAAAATGATAAAAGACTTTTTTCTTGGACAGGGGAGCCTAGAATTGGTGAGTTGGTAAAAAAAGCCAATAGAGTAGTATCAGATAGTATTATAGAAGAATTGAAACAGACTGGCCGTGAGGGTTTGTCCAGTGAAGATCGTTTTAAAGGACACATTTTG
>JAPLWR010000040.1 GCA_026396495.1 Candidatus Magasanikiibacteriota bacterium
TGATGCAAAAAAAATACTGGATGTAGGTTGTGGTATGGGATTATTTGGGGAGCAATTAAAGAAAAAACTAAATGCCGAAGTTTGGGGAATGGAATTAGATAATAAGTCAGGCTTGGTAGCCAAAGAAAAAATTAATAGAGTGCTTATCGGAGATGTCTTTCAGTTAATTAATGACCTGCCTAATACCTATTTTGACTGCATAGTTTTTAATGACATCCTGGAACACCTGGCTGACCCCTTTAGCCTTTTATCAAGAATAAAAGAAAAACTTAGTACCAACGGTGTAATTGTTTGTTCTATACCTAATGTTAGATATTTTATAAATTTAAAAAATTTGCTAGTTCAAAAACAGTGGAAATACGAAGATGCGGGAATCTTAGATAAAACCCATTTGAGATTTTTTACCCAAAAAAGTATTGTAGACATGTTTGAATCATTGGATTATAAAATAATCAAAATGGAGGGAATAAATCCCATAAACTCTTGGAAATTTACACTACTAAATATCTTATCCCTGAGATACTTATCAGATACTGAATATTTACAATTTGCTTGTGTGGCAAAACCTAAATAAAAATATTAAAAAACCGCCCCAATAAGGGGCGGATTTTTAATATTTTTTTAAGCCTCACTAGTAAAATAATTTTGCACATCATCGGCCTCATCTAATTCCTCATACAATCTTTCTAATTTTTGATGTTGTTCTTCACTGACTTCCATTGGTTCTTTAGCCACCCATTCCAAACTTTGATATTCTGGTTTCAAACCCATCTTTTCTAATCCCTCTAACAACTTTTGAAAATTAGCCACTTGGGTATAGATAGTAGAACCACCCTCCTCATTTTTTATGTCTTCGGCCCCCAAATCAATAAGTTGCAATTCCATATTTTCATCAACTGGAGAATTTAACCTAGCTACTCCCAACCTATTAAATTGCCAAGCTACTGTACCACTTTGTCCCAAAACCCCACCATGGTCTTCTAATAATCTGCGTAAATCACTGACAGAACGATTTTTATTGTTGGTTACTACCTCAATCATGATCCCTACCTTACCAGGTCCCAAAGCTTCATACACAGCTTCTTCTAATGTTTCTCCTTCTCCAGCAGCCCTAGCTAACGCCCTTTCAATAGTATCTTTTGGTACACCAGCTACTTTAGCTAAATCTATGGCCATGCGTAATTTAAAATTTTTGGAAATATCTATACTTTCCCGAGCAGCCACAGTAATGCCACGGATGAATTTAGCAATAACCGCGCTTTTTTTAACATCGGCAGAAAATTTTTGATTTTTGATTTTTGACCATTTAGAATGTTTGGACATAAAAAATTTTACAAAAACCCCTCCGAGAGGAGGGGTTTTTCTTTATTTTCTTCTAAACCCAGTACCAGCTGGAATTTGACGACCAATAATTACATTTTCTTTTAAGCCTTCTAATCTATCTACTTTTCCAGTAATAGCAGCATTGATCAAAACGCGAGCTGTTTCTTGGAAAGAAGCGGAAGACAAGAAGGAATCAGTTGACAAAGAAACTTTGGTAATACCCAATAATAATTCTTGACCCTCAGCCAATTTGCCACCTGCCTTTTTAGAACGAGCATTTTCATCCAAAAAGTTAGCGCGTTCCACAATTTCGCCAGGTAATAATTCTGTATCCCCTGCTTCACTAATATATACACGAGAGAATAATTGATGGATGATAACTTCAATATGCTTATCATTCAATTTCTGACCTTGCGAAGAATAAATAGTCTGAATTTCAGTCTGAATATATTTCTGAACAGCAGCCTTACCTTTTAATTGATACAAAAGAGCTAAGTCTAAATGACCATCAGTTAATTGATCCCCCACGGACACTAAATCCCCAGTCTTAACCCACAAGACATAGCCACTAGGAATAATGAATTCTTTTTCACCTTCTACCTCACCGATAACTTTAATTTTTTTGCCTTCAACCACAGCATTGCCTGGTCTATTGCAACGAATTTCTGTTCCGTCTTTTTTGGTGATAAGTAAATCACCTTCTTTTACAGCAGCTCCATTTTCAATTGCCACGGTATCAACTTTAGCAAAGTCGTAAATAGATTCGCCCACATCAGCAAACTTAATCTTAATGACTTTTTGACCAAAGCGTCCTTCAAAAATCTTTTGACCATCAGGCCCTTCAATAACTCTCTTTTCCACTGAGGCAATTTCAATTCTACCATTAACATCAGAGACAAAAGCTTTTTTCTTAGGTGGACGGATTTCAAATAATTCTTCTACCCTAGGTAAACCCTGAGTAATATCTTCATCAGAGGCCACACCACCAGTGTGGAAGGTTCTAAGTGTCAGTTGAGTACCAGGCTCACCAATAGATTGGGCAGCAATCACACCAACAGCTGTTCCAAATTCCACTGGGCGACTCTTGCCTAAATCAAAACCATAACATTTCTGACAAACACCTTTGGCCACCTTACAATGTAAAACACTTCTAACTTTGATTTCTGTAACTTTGGCTTTTTCAATATCGCGAGTTTGTTGTTCATTAACAAATTCACCCTTAGCCACAATCACTTTACCACTCTTAGGATCTACTACATCTTCCAAAACTACACGACCAAAAGCACGATTAGATATTTTTTCGCCGATTTCTTCACTTTCTTTAACATTTAAAACAACGCCTTCTTCAGCACCGCAATCAATTTCATGAATGATAATATCTTGAGCCACATCTACTAAACGACGGGTTAAATAACCAGCGTTAGCAGTTCTAAGAGCCATATCAGTCAAACCTTTTCTGGCACCATGAGTAGAAATGAAGTATTCAATTACATCAAAACCATCTTTAAAGCTACCTTTAACTGGCAATTCAATAATTTTACCTGATGGATTAGTCACCAAACCTTTCATACCGATAACCTGAATCAATTGACCCCAAGATCCACGAGCACCTGATTCAATAATAGAAGCCACAGAAGAATCTGGATTCAAGGCTGGGCGACTAATTTTAACAATTTCATCCTTAACTTTAGTCCACACTTCAATAATCTTACTGTGTCTTTCTTGATCAGTTAACAAACCTTCTCCATATTGTTTAGCAATTTCAGCTACTTGTCTATCACCTTCGGCAATAATTGGTTGTTTAGCAGTTAATTTAGGAAAATCATGCATGCTCAAGGAATAACCAGATTTGGTGATGTAACGGAAACCTAAAGTTTTAATTTGGTCCAACATTTCCGCAGTTTTTTCAAAATCAAACAATTCAATACAAGTCTTAACAATATCACCTAATTTCTTCACTGGAACCATTTCATTATAGTAAGGCATCCCCACTGGTAAAACTTGATTAAAGAAAATTCTACCAATAGTAGTTTCTACTAAAGAACGAGTGCCTTTAGGAAACTTAGCCATGTCATCAAAACGTACAATAATTTTTTGTTGCAATTTAATGTGGCGCAATTTATAAGCCATTTCGGCTTCTCTGATATTACTAAAAGTTTTTAATTTTTCATTATTCAACCTATCATCCAAACAAGTTAATAAATTTTTAGTAGATAACATGATTTCCTTAGCCTCGCGTCTAGCTTGTTCTGTTAAAGGTACGTGAACAGCCATTTGGTCGCCATCAAAATCCGCATTAAAAGCAGTACAAACCAATGGATGTAAACGAATAGCTTTACCTTCCATTAAAATAGGTTTAAAAGCTTGAATACCCAAACGGTGAAGAGTTGGAGCACGATTCAAAAGTACATGTGTATCTTTAGTTACTTCTTCCAAAATATCCCAAACTTCATCATGATCAGCTTCCATAAATCTAGAAGCGGAACGAACATTATGAGCCAAACCTCTTTCAATGATTTTACTCATTACAAAAGGCTTAAATAATTCTAAAGCCATGCGCTTAGGCAAACCACATTCATCCATATTTAATTCTGGACCAACCACAATAACGGAACGACCAGAATAGTCTGTTCTTTTACCTAACAAATTTTGTCTAAAACGACCTTGTTTACCTTTTAAAATATCAGCCAAAGATTTTAATTGTCTTCTTTGTCCGGTAGAGGCCGCCACGGTTTTGCTTTGTCTGGCGCTATTATCAATTAAAGCATCCACAGCTTCCTGTAACATTCTTTTTTCATTGCGACAAATAATTTCTGGCGCATTTAATTCCATTAGTCTCTTTAAACGATTATTGCGATTTAAAACACGACGATACAAATCATTTAAATCAGATGTGGCAAAACGGCCACCATCTAAGGCCACCATTGGGCGCAAGTCTGGTGGAATAACAGGCACGGTGGTCATAACCATCCATTCTGGACGAATTTGATTACGCAACATGCTCTTAAAGACCTTCAAGCGCTTAACTAATCTTTCTTGTCTAGCTGGAGGAGCGCCTTCAATTTCACCATTTAATCTCTCAATAGTTTTTTCTAAATCAATCTTAGCTAATAATTCTCTAACAGCCTCAGCCCCAATACCAGCTTCAAAAATATGACCATAGCGTAAGGATAATTCTTGATATTCCAATTCTGATAAAACATTCAAAGCAGTAATTTTTTTCAAATCTATTTCTGCCATCAAAAAGTCTGCTTCAAGAGCCGCTAATTTTCTTTCTTTCTCCTGTAACATCTTTTCTTCTTGAGCTGCAGTTCCTGCAGCATTTTTTACTTTGGCTAAGAATTCATTTTCAATTTGTTTACGTTTGTTCTTATATTCTTCACGCAACTTCAACATGGTTTCTTGTTTCAAAACTTCATCGACGTGACTGATAATAAAATCCACAAAGTAGATAACGCGTTCTAATTTTTGAAGTGAAACATCCAAAACCAAACCTAATTTTGAAGGGGTGGAACGTAAAAACCAGATATGAGCGGTTGGTGCCACCAAGACAATATGGCCCATGCGTTCACGACGTACAGAAGAATGGGTTACTTCCACTCCGCATTTATCGCAGACAATACCTTTATAACGAATCTTTTTATATTTGCCGCAATAACATTCCCAGTCCTTTGTAGGACCAAAAATTTCTTCCGCAAACAAACCACCTTTTTCAGGATTCTGAGTGCGATAGTTAATTGTTTCTGGTTTGGTGACTTCACCAAAAGACCAGTCTTTAATAGTCTCTGGTGATGCTAGCTTGAGACGGATGGCATCAAATTCTAGTAAGCGATCTTTAAACATATTTTTTATTTTTATTGATTGTTATTTTGTTTAGATGTTTAAAATTTTTCTTCCGGCTTTAAGAGTTCTTCCTCAGTTTCTTCCGAAACTAATTCATACTCTACTTCTTTCTTACCTTCTTTTTTCTTTAATAATTCCACATCTAAACCTAAACCTTTCAATTCTCTTACTAGAACGTTAAAGGATTCAGGAACCGCAAGACGGGTAATAGGTTCACCTTTAATAATAGATTCGTAAGCTTTGGCACGGCCTGTCACATCATCTGATTTGATGGTTAAAATTTCTTGCAAAGTAGCCGCGGCACCATAACCTTCCAAAGCCCAAACTTCCATTTCACCAAA
>JAPLWR010000072.1:0-2206 GCA_026396495.1 Candidatus Magasanikiibacteriota bacterium
AATTTATCAAGAAATTTCTAAAGCTGGTATTAGTACAACTATCGCCATGCATATAACCGACAAGGGTTTTGGGGAAGCTAAGGGATCATTTTTAAATATTATTATTGCTGGGCACATGGCTTCTGATTCTTTGGGTATGAATTTGTTTTTAGACGAATTAGAAAAGAAAGGTATTAAAATTTTGCCTTGCTCTGGATTAATTAGAGTGAGCAGGGTCAAGAAAAACAAATAATATGTCTCCAAGAGGATATTTAGCGCCACCAGATTTAGCGGCTGAACAAGCCAAGTGGGCCAAAGCTGAAGCTGGGCCAAAAGATCGGCATGGTGTTGCTATTGATACTGAAGGGGCTTTAGCTGACAAAGCTCAGAGGATTGAAGCTGCTGCGGCTGCTGATCGTTCAGAAAGAGGCTTAAAACCATTAGAGTCAACTGCTTTACGTTCTTCTGAAAGAGGTCCTGACTCTGGACGTGAACGAGCTGGTTTACAAGAAAAATTAAGACAATTACAAAGAGATTTGCAAGAGGATGGACATGCTATTGCTGACAACAAAGTACAGATTGAAGCTCTACAGCAACATATCACTTCTTCTAACAGAGAAAATTATGGCAGCCAAATTAGAGGTTTTGAAAAAGATAATGAAATGCGTTTGCAAAGAGCAGCTGGGTATCGTGAGCAAATAAATATTGTTAGAGGTCAATTAGCAGAACTTGAAAAAGCTAGATCCGTTGCTTAATTTTATGATTAGTTTTATCGAAGGAAAAATTATTGCCAAAGGAAAAAATAGTTTGGTGATTTCATTGCCAACAGGATTGGGTTACGAGGTAAAAGTAACTCCAGGTATTTTTTTGAAATATCAAATTGGTGTGGAAGTAAAATTATTTACTTTTTTTCAGGTACGTGAAGACAGTCAAGATTTGTATGGCGTGGAAACTTGGGAGGAATTAGAATTTTTAAAAATGATCGTGTCTATTAGCGGAGTAGGGCCTAGAAGTGGTTTAAATATTTTAGCTTTAGGCGCCATTGATGAAATTAAAAAAGCTATTGTGCAAGGTGATTTAACTTTTCTAACTAAGGTTTCTGGTATTGGTAAAAAAATTGCCGAGCGTATAATTGTAGAATTAAAAGAAAAAATTGCCGCTAGCAAAATTGAATCAGGGGTTAATTTTAAAGGTAGTAATGCTAGGTTGGGTGATGTGATTGATGCTTTGATTGGTATGGGTTACACTGCGGTAGAAGCTAGAGGAGCCTTGAATAAAGTTTCTAATCAAGATAATGACGTCTCTAAGATTTTAAAAGCGGCTTTAAAAGAATTGAATAAAAAAAGTTAGCTATGGAATTCAGTTTTGTAGAAGAAAGACAAAAATCACTGGAATAAATTTGTGGCTGGGCAAACACATGCCCAGTTTTTGCAGTCTTTTGAATGGGGGGAGTTTCAAAAATCTTTTGGCCGCAGAGTTTGGCGAATTGGAGGTTTTAAAAATGATAAGCAAGTTTTGGCCGCCCAAATTGTAGAACACTATTTAGGTTTAGGGTACGCCTATTTGTATATTCCTCGTGGACCAATAATGCACGATTCCACATCAGAAGTTATCAGCAAATTATCTAAATTTATTGAACAAAAAATTGGCCACTATGGCACAATCTTTTTAAAGATAGAAGGTCAGAATAAAGAAATAGGGGAAAAAAATATAAAATTAGTAAGAACTAAGTCAGTTCAGCCTGCCGACACTATTCTTTTGGATTTACAAAAGACAGAGGGGGATCTTTTATCTAAAATGCATCAAAAAACTAGATATAATATTCGTTTAGCTTATAAAAAGAACCTAGATGTTAAAGTGGTTACCAAGGAAAATTTTTCAGAAGAGTGGTCTTTATTAAAAGCTACGGGCCAGCGCGATCAAATATCCTTACATCCTCCTAAGTATTATCGTTTGATGGATGAAGTTTTGGGAAATCAAGATGGTTTGGTGTACAAGAAGATTTTTATTTTTAAAGATAGTCAGCCTTTGGCTATGGGAGTGTTTGTTGGCTTTGGTGATACTTTTAATTATGTCCATGGCGCGTCTTCTAATAAAGATAGGGAAATGATGGCGCCGTATTTATTACAGTGGGAAGCAATTAAATATGCTAAGGCCAATGGATACAAATATTATGATTTTCATGGGGTTAATCCAGTAGACAAAAAAGATTTTGAATACCGTCCTA
>JAPLWR010000072.1:2228-6730 GCA_026396495.1 Candidatus Magasanikiibacteriota bacterium
CGATGGAATTAGTCGTTTCAAATATGGTTACGGTGGTGAGATGTTTAATTTTGGGTTCACTTTTGATGTTATCTTAAAAGAGAAAGGTTATCGGCTGTTTACTTTATTAAAAAAAATCCGGCGTTTCATTTAATCCTATCTTGCCTCCATCGTTCAATGGATAGGACGCAAGATTCCGGATCTTGTAATAGAGGTTCGACTCCTCTTGGGGGCAGTTTTATCAAAATACTATGAGTGAAAGAATTTATCCAATTCATCAGGCAGACCCAGAAGTTACAGACAAAGATGGTAATATTATTCGGCACGATAATGATGGCCGCTATTATTTGCCAGATGATGAAAAAGTTGCAGTATGGAGAAATCCTATACTAGATATGTCGGAGACAAGAAAACAAAAAAGAGCGGCATTGTTTGAAAAGTATAAAAATGAAGAGGTTCATAGTTTTTATGAAAGGGTTATTGAATATTTGAAAAATTTAAGAAATGGTTTTATCCGTAACAATGACCATAAAAGTTCCCACAAAATAGGTAATGAGTGTTTCATAATAATGGGGGACAGTACACTTTTGGGGTTGAAAGGTTTTGGTGGCAATTTATCTGATTTACAAAAATTTTGTAAAGAAAATAATAAAACACAAATTTTAGATAATCTGATAGATGTTTTGGAAGAATACAATTTTTAATCAAATAAAAAATAATCCGACCTGTTATGGGTCGGATTTTGTTTGTTTTAATCCAAAGCATTTCTAATATGTTGCCGATCCTCTATAGAAAAGGAAGGGCGCCGACGACGAGGTTCTGTTTTTTCGCCAGGCAGAATGGGTTTTCTTAGTCCTGGTGGTTGGTGGGTGATGTCGTTAGGGAAGGATCTGCCAGCCGCTGCGATTGATTCATCTAGGGTTGGTTTGAGTTGCCTTGCTGCTCGATCACTGTGAGGAACATAGGGACGAGATCGTCTTTGGTTTGAGGCCGCCACATCCAGTGGCGTGTTATCCAGATAGTCCCAAGTACCATCATCGAGTGGCAGTGGCATAGAAACCTCCTTAGCTGTATAGATTCATATCAGCTTAGTGATACCCCAGAGGAGTACAAGATGCAGAGTGTTGTCAGCTGCAGTGTAAACAATACAAGAAAAAGCAATATCTAGTTCCCGCCATTTTTCTTGTGATAGCCAAGCGGCTACGTAGTCTCGGCCACCAATTAGCTTGAGCCAATAGTTAGCCAAAGACCAGCGGTCAATTGGCCAATGGCTCAAGAAGACCAGTGTGATAATCAAAGGATCGATGGTCCAAAGGAAAAGGCAAACGCTAAGCGTATAGATGAGGCAGTGTAGAGTACACCACCAAAATCCTGTCCAGCTTCTTTCGCTTTTCATCCAGGCCATCTTTTTGTTTTGCAAAAAATAGTCACCAACCAAATGGCCTAGGAAAATTCTCGCAAAGAGGTCTTCCATATTTTTTCTCCTCTTTTTCTAGTCACCAGCCTTGTCTTCAGGCGGCAGATTGCGGTAGGTAAAACCAGCTGAACGATGAAGCTTGTCTTTTCCTTCTGGTGTAAGCCGCCAATCATCGTCCTCATCATCTCTAGATTCCGCAATGAAGCGGACATCGTGAAAATCAGCAGGCCAGCTACGACGAACTTCTTCTGCTTTTTCCGGAGTCAGTCGCCAACTATCATCTTGTTCTGTTTGTTTTTCATTCGCTTGTCTGGCAATATTTTGATGTTTGTCAGTAGATGCAGAATAAGAATCTGAACAAATAATAATGACGATATACATAATTACCCCCTTTAATCTCCAACTTTGCGGAGATGGCCTCTGTTTCTAAAGGATAAAGAAAGGACACGACGGTAAGAAACACTCTGACTGCCAGGTTCAAGGTCACCATAAATAGGAAAGGGGAAAAGAGGAGTGGTCTGGTTTAACCTATTAGATAGCCATTCAACCTTTTTCTTCATCTGAGCCAAAGTTCCCGTGGTATCAATTAGTCCAATTTGCAGGTTTTCTTTGTCAGCTAGTCTTTTGGTTTCTATCCAATCGGGTATAGTAGCAATGAGGGGGTTAAGATGTGGTGTTCCTCGGGCCTTCAGTCGACGTTCATTTTCTTTAGTGTTGCCGCAATCAAAGTAAAGAGTTTTACCACCAAGAATTTTGTAGAGATCCATTCCCGGCTTGAAGGCATAGGCGATTTCTACGAAAACGTTACTGTCTGGAGGAACTTGTCTAAGGGACTGGGAGAGCATTTCCATCCACGGCTTGGCAATAGCCGCCTTGACTTCTTCCTCTCTTTCCAAAGCGATTTTAGTCAAGTTTGTTTCTTGGAAGATACTTTGCAAGAGCAGTCGTAACTGTTGATTAAAATCATCAGTATTAATGTGGACGTTTCTGGGATCAAATTTTGTCAGTTGACGCAAGAAAGTGCTTTTACCACTACCTGGCCTGCCCACCACCAGAATCAAGTTCTTGACGTGGAGGGTTTTTTCCAAAAGAGCTGTAGCAACTCTAGGGGCGACCAATTTGGCCAAATCAGTTAGACGGAGTTCTTCCGCTGCTTTCCTGGCTGCCGAAGAAGAAACATTTTCATTTTCCGGATTACTCATGATGTAAAGAAACTTATCAATACCAAAATTGTCTCGATTCAAGAAAGCCACTTTCTTTTCGTAGTCAAAGTCCTGGCTGTCCCTGATACCACGGACCATGATAATGTTTTCCGGATCAATCCTTTCAGCCAAAAAGGAGGCAAAAGTGAGAACCCTGACATTGGGTGGAAGTTTATAGGCCTGCCAAAGTTCCACGGATTCTTCTTCAGTAAAGACACTGCTTTTTTCGTCATTGGTAGAGCAAATGATGATAATTTCCGGAGTAAAAGCGGCAACTTGTTTGACGATGCTGAAGTGTCCGTAAGTTGGGGGAGAGAAAGACCCAGGGTACACAAAGATTGGGTTCATGATTTTTCTCCTCTGAGTTTAGTTGTCAAGGTGCTAGTTTCTGTTATAATTGTAGTTGATTAGTCTAGTTTTGACTGAATTTTTATTCAAAAGTTTATTGAGAATCATAAATTAGCTTAAATTAGCCAAGATTATCTATTAAACTGTCGAATTTTTTCGACAACAACACTATATGGAACAAATAAAGAAGAGTTTAGCTGAATTAGATTTTAGTCCTAATGAGATAAAAATTTATTTAGCTCTAACTGCTTTAGGCGAGGCCCCTGCTTCTAAAATTGCTAAAAAAGCCGGTTTGCCACGCACCACAGCTATTAGTATTTTGGATAAATTAACTGAGAAAAGTTTTTTTTCCAAGCATTCCTTTAAAGGAGTTTTTTCTTATTGGGTAGAAACTCCCAGGGTCTTAGAAGAAGTTTTTTTAAATAAAGTTGAGGCTGCTCATAATTTGGCCAATTATTTAAAAGATGTTTATCGTTCAGAACATATTTTTCCTTTTGTAGAGGTTTACGATACAGTCAGAACAATCAAAAATTTTATTGAAAAAATACTCATTAATCTTAAAAAAAATTCGGTTATTTATACCATAGATGCTCCGCATTTAGGCAATTACAGTAAAATCTTTTCTGACCAATTTGGAGAAATTTTTTTAGGTTTAAAAAGAAAGAAAAATATTTTAACCAATACTTTAATACCAGCGGATACTTTTTCCTTGATCAATCCCAAGAAATTAAAATTACAAAATATTGTTGTTAAAGAAATGCCCAAGGGGATTGATTTCCCAGCGTCTCTTTGGCTTATTGATGATTTTTTGATTTTATTTTCTGGTCAACCTCCTTTTATTTTGGCCGTTCATCATAAGGCCATAATAACTAGTTGTAAAAGTCTGTATAATTATTTGTGGAAGATTTCTTTATCTAAGAATTAAAATAAAAAAACACCCAATCAGGGTGTTTTTTGAATATAAAATTTTTAAGGTAAAGTAACTATGGGATCCTTCCAAAACAAAATATTTTCTTCCGTAATTTTGTCTTTAGCTTCTACCCTAGTTTTTTCTAACATTACCATTTCTTTTCCACTGTCTTGATCAGAAAATTTTAATCCCAAGTCAAAATTAATAATAACTTTGGGAAAGCTAGTGGGTAAACGATTTAATTTCCAAGTTATTTGTTTTGTAGTTTCATCATAAGTAATATCACCAGCTGTGGCCGTAGCTGTTTTTTCCCAATCAACATTTTCTGGAAGGGTAGCTGTTAATTGCAAGTCTGTTAGCTCATGTAAATTATTAGTTAAGTTCCAAGTAATATTGTAAGTAGATTTACTGTCAAATTCATTTTTTCCTACCTGGAGAGGGAGGTTTTTATTTTCTTTAAAAGTAGCTTGGCTGGTTAAACTAAGATCAGAATTTAAGATTAAAGTTAGGTTGTTACTTTGTAAATTGGAAGTAGTTGTTTCACCTCCTAAAAGAGCCTCGCTAAAGACAGTTGTTTTAAATTCCGTTAACTTGGCTAAGTTAAAGGACTCTTTGGTTTTGAGAGGTAAAATTACTTCCCAAGAGT
>JAPLWR010000089.1:0-2456 GCA_026396495.1 Candidatus Magasanikiibacteriota bacterium
AAAAAAAATAAGATATACACCAAAACTAATATAATAACGTTAGGAAAAAAAATATAAGGATTTCCCCAACTAATGCCATTAACTCTAAATTCAGAAAAAGGCCACAAAAACGGTGTGGGGAAAAAATTTGTGGAGTGGGTTGGGATGTCCATTAAAATATGTAAACCCCAAGCCCAAAGTGGCAAAAAAGGTTTTTTTCTTATCAGCCACACCACAACAAAGACAACTACAAAGATAATTAAACTATGAGTGATGTCGTATAAACGATGAACAAAGAATGGTACTGAGTCTGCGCTAGGAACCCCATTAGACCAATCTGGGCCAGAAACCAAACCTAATGCAGTAAAGATAGTAAGCAAACCAAAAGAAAAAAGATCGGGCATTACTCCAAAACCGAAAGCCCACCAAAAATTTGATCGTTTTTTACGCCCAAAAGCAATACCGCCCCACAAACCATGAGAAATTATATCCATACTTTCTTATAATTATTTTAAAAATTCTTTGAATTTTTCCCTAAATTTTTTTAATTTAGGGTTAATTACTAATTGACAGTAGCCCGCATTAGGATTTTTAGCATAATAATCTTGGTGGTAATCTTCAGCTGGATAAAAAACGATTAATGGTTTTAGCTCAGTAACAATCGGTTTGTTATAAATTTTTTCTTCAATTATTTTTTTGAAAAATTTTTCAGACTCCACCCTCTGCTGCCAAGTAACGTATAAAATAATGGAACGATACTGCTCACCAACATCACTACCTTGTTGATTAAGTGAGGTAGGGTCATGTACTGTAAAAAAAATCTCTAAAATATCTCCATAATTAATCACATTAGGATCATACTCTATTTTTACCACCTCAGCATGACCAGTCGTCTGTGAACAAACCTGCTCGTAAGTGGGGTGGTCAATATGCCCTCCGGAGTAACCGGCGGTAACCTTAATTACACCGCGAACTTGTTTATAAATAGAGTATAAACACCAAAAACAACCACCACCTAAAACTATAAAAGGCTGTTCTCCTTTTTTAAAATTTTGTGGAACAAAATACATAGAAATAGAATTGACACAATAACGAGTATTTTTGGGTGTCATTTTTTCACCAATAAAAACATGCCCCAAATGAGCCCCACAATTAGCACAGATAATTTCAGTTCGTAAACCATCGACATCTATCTCGCGTTTAATCGAACCAGGGATCTCTTCATCAAAACTAGGCCAACCACAATGCGCATCAAATTTATTTTTTGATTCATACAAAGGAAAATTACAACGACGACAAATGTATTTCCCTTCCTCAAAAAAATTATCATACCTTCCGGAAAAAGGTTTTTCTGTTGCCTTTTTCATAATCACAGCTTCTTCTTCCGAGGTCAATCTGTTAAATTCCATAAAATAAAAAATTATTTTATTTTACAAAGTTTTTTTAACGCCGCAACATCTGAATCTGTCAATTTTTCATTACGCCCTTCATTTAAACGATACATAATGGCCTTAGGATCCTCTGAATGATCCAACCCTAAAGCATGGCCCATTTCATGAGCTAAAACTCTTACCAAACTATTTTTATTATCAAACTGATAGATATTAATTTCTGTACCTTTTAGATCACTTTTATACTCCCCTTCTTGAAATTCCGTACCTCGAGAAATACCTATTGTATTATACTTATCCACTGTTATATTCAACTCGTAAGCTAGTTGATTTAAAACTTTTACCGCCGCATTAATATCATCCACCAAAATATTTAAACTATCTTGCATTTGATTGATTCTTTGCACGGTCGCATTAAGTTCCTGCCTTTGTAAATCTAGGGCATTGAATTCTTTTTCCGGCGCCCCACCAAAAAAAAAAAAAAAATCTTAATCATTGCCCCTAACTCCGCATTTTGTTTATTATAAGCATCTAACAAACTGCTATGTTTTTTCTTTAAAGCATCATAAGATTGCTGAGAATCTTCTAAGGTGACACCTAATTTTTGCAATCTCTGTGTAGCTTCTTGACGATAATCATAAACCAAATTAACAACTAGAGTTCCACTAGTCACTTGTTCAAATTCAAATAAATTTTTGCCGCTAGCTTTTTCCCAAATATTTTCTGCCTGGCTCAAAGCACTTACAAAATCTTTTTGACTGAAATTAAAACGTTTATCAAAATTGCCAACGGAATAAGTAATGGGACGACTACACGGAACAAACTTATTTTCTAAACGCAAATAGGTTTGCCACAAAGGATTTTTAAAAAAATAGACAAGACCTGATATAATCACCAGCGTCAAAACAAAATCAATAATTTTATAAACACGATTTTTCATATAAACCTTACTCTACAATCAAATAAAATAAAGAATTAATGTCACAAAAATCAAGGCTACGTAAGAAATAAATATGTGAGGACGAATAAAATTTTTCAATATGCTGCTTGCCTGATGTTCGGGAAAAATTGGAGCCACAAAATCCG
>JAPLWR010000089.1:2535-6727 GCA_026396495.1 Candidatus Magasanikiibacteriota bacterium
CAATTACATCTCTTCTTTTTCTATAATCCATCCGAAAATTTTTATTCACTGCGTCTAGCGCCCAAAATAAAACCAAAACAAAAACAGCTAGGAGTAAAACCTCTTTACTTTTAGACTGAAAGGACCAACCCGAAAGAGCTGCCCATAGAGTCACCGACCAGGTTTTAATTTTGGCCGACATATCATCATACTTGTCTACTTGTTTTTGTATCAACTCTAATTCATTTTTTACTAAATCAAACTGTTGATCATTTAACATAAATTTAGGGATTATATTTAAGTTTATAAATTACTCCCGCCTTATCATCGCTAATAAAGAGACTACCAGATTTATCAAAAACCAAATCCACTGGCCTACCTAAAGCACCATTGGCCGTTAACCAACCTGTTAAAAAATCTTCTTGTTTAATCATTTTGCCTTGATCATCTAAAATTAAACGTACAACCTTGTAGCCCGTAGGCACACTACGATTCCAAGAACCATGAAAGGCTACTAATAAATTTCCTTGAAACTCTTTAGGCCAACCAGAATTAGTTGGGACAAAAGACAAACCCAAAGGAGCAGAGTGAGCTTGTAAATCAATTTGGCTGGCTTTTTCAAAAGGCTCTAAACAAGGATTACGAAAATACGTATTGTTATCAAAATTAGTATCATGAATATTTTGTCCGTAACAAATAGGCCAGCCATAATTCAAAGTAGTAGTGGCCTTAATATCAATCACATTTATTTCATCGGGAGGAATATCATCGCCTAATAAATCACGCCCCATTTCTGTGGCCCAAATTTTATTATCTTTAAAAACAAAAAAAACACTATTTCTCAAACCTTTGGCCACTTGTTTAAAATCGCTACCATCTTTATTCAAAGACCAAATAGAAGCATAACGAGGATCTTTTTCATTACAAACATTACAAGTAGATCCAATACTTACGTATAAACGGCCTTCTGGTCCAAAACCTAACGTTCTAGTGAAATGATTGCCTCCTTTTGGCAAGTCAATTATTTTTTTTAATGAACCTGGACCCTGTGAACCAATCTCTGTTTGGGAAATTTTATTTTCCTCTGCAATATATAAAATTTTAGGATTTTGCGGATCAAAAACCAAACCATGCGGACGCTGTAAACCATTAAAAACCACCTGCTGCGAATCTACTTTGTTATCTTTAATAATCAGTTTACTAACTACCCCCTCACCTGTCTGGCTCACCCACAAATTACCTTCATTATCAAACAACAAAACTCTAGCGCCAGGTAATCCATAAGCAAAAACCTCAACGGAAAAACCCGCCGGCACACTAAGAAGATTGTTATTTTTTTGTAACTCGCTAGCAATTTGTAAAGGCGGTTTTTTAACTGCCGGACCAATTCCCCGTAAATTTTGATAGTAAAATTTACCCACCGCTATCAATAATAAAGCGACAGCACAAATTATCGATAGCCAAAGAATCTTTTTAAAATTAAACATAAATAAAGTCAGTTCATGTTTATTATACCATTTTTAAACCATAAACAAAACAAAAAGCCCATGCTGACACACGGGCTTTTTTTCTTACTGCTTAGTACTAGTAGTTTTATTCTGTGGTAAATTTGGAGGAGTTGATGTAGATAAAGAAAAAACTTCTGTCTTATCTGAATAAAGCACTATTTTAGAACCACCATCATTAATTTTTATCACTAAACCAATTGTGTCTTTTTTAAGAATTTCACCTATAACTCTAGCTTGTCCAGCCATTCGAGCCCGTCCTTGTCCTCCACCTTGTCTCTGGCCTCCAAAATTAGCTCCATCACCCTGCCTTCCTTGCATTTGACCGCCTTGTCTCTGGCCAGGCACCCCACCTTGTTTCCCCACAGTACTGCTGGCAAAAAGTGGCCTAGTGCTAGAAGCAAAGTTATTAAAATCACCTATAAGGATCTGAGAAGCGCTAATGGTCCCATCTTGATTAGAAATGCCCATAACCATTACTTTTGTACCTTCCTTCAAGTCATCCAATGACCCCTTCACTCTGCCCGCCATAAACTCTGAACTAGAGGCAAAATTTCCTCCCTCTCTATTTTGATTTCCCTTTACAAAATCACCATTATTATTTTTTAAAGCTTGTTTAGTGGCACAACCAGCACCAGCCAAAACAAAAACTACTAGTAAAAGTAACGGCAAAGAATATTTCTTAGACATAAAAAATTATTTAAAAATTGAATTATTGATAACGCAAGGCTTCGATAGGGTTTAACTTGGCCGCTCTTCTGGCAGGATAATAACCAAAAACAATTCCTACAACAGCGGCTACCACAAAAGATAAAATTACCGAGGAAGAATTTACGGACGTGGTTAGCCCACTTAGTTTGTTGATTAGCCAAGACCCTCCCCATCCAACCAAAAAACCAATAAAACCACCAATAAAAGTTAGAGCTACCGATTCTGTTAAAAATTGTAAACTAATATCTTTACTTTTTGCTCCCAAAGACTTACGTAACCCAATTTCCCTGGTTCTTTCAGTAACAGTCGTTAACATCATATTCATAATTCCTATACCACCTACAATTAAGGAAATTCCGGCAATGGCACCCAAAAGCAAAGTCAGAGTCTGAGTGATAGATGACATAGCGCTTAACATGTCCGCTTGATTCATGATACTAAAATCAGCACTAGCAGGATCACTAATCCGATGTCTTTGTAATAATAATTCTTGAATTTGTGCCTGTACTACAGTCATTAAATTTTCTTGACTCACCTGAACATTAATATTACTGACTGACTGACTACCAGTTAAATATTGTTGGGCTGTAGTTAAAGGTATATAAATCAAATCATCAGAACTACCCATGCCACTTCCTCCCTTACTTTTTGTTACACCAATCACAAAATACTCTTGACTACCAATACGAATTTTTTGGCCGATTGGATCAGCATCTGCCCCAAACAAGTCATCACGGGTTGTGGGGCCCAAAACTGCCACTTTAGATTGAGAAGTTACTTGACTAGCATTAATAACTGAACCTAAATCTACTTCTATATTTTTAATACCAAAATAATTGCTATCAATGCCGTAAATACTAGTGTTGGTGTTAGCTCCTTTGACCGTAACTTGTTTTCTAGAACTAACTGTTGAAGCCACAGCTTGAATATCTTTAATTTCTTTAATTGCTTCAGCATCAGACATGGTCAAAGTTTGTGATGAACCCATGCCTCCCCTAACAACTTGACCAGCACTTTTTTGTGATCCTGGCATTACCACCAACAAATTAGTGCCCAAAGATTCTATGCGACTAGAAATATCTTTAGCAGAACCTTGCCCCACCGAAATCATGGCAATCACTGAACCAATGCCAATTACAATACCTAAAATCGTAAGAGCCGAACGGGATTTATTAGAAGCTAAAGAAAAAAATGTTTCTCCAAAAAGATCAGAAATTCTCATAAATTTTGATTTGTTTTTTTATCTGCAACAATTACTCCATCTTTAATTTCTATTACTCGATTGGCAAAATTAGCCACATTGTGATCATGGGTAATTAAAATGATAGTATTTCCGTTTTCTTTATTTAATTTCTGAAAAGTTTGCAAAACTATTTGACCAGTCTTAGAATCCAAATTACCAGTTGGTTCATCAGCCAAAAGTATACCCGGCTCATTAACTAGAGCACGGGCAATGGCCACACGTTGCATTTGCCCACCAGACAACTGATTAGAAAGATGTCCCCACCTATCTTCTTCTAAGCCAACGGCTTTTAGAGCTTTGGCAGCTTTTTCTTTTCTTTCTGAGACTAAAGTGTGTTCATCATAAATAAAAGGCAACATTACATTTCTCAAAACAGTTGATCTGGGTAATAAGTTAAAAGATTGAAAAACAAAACCAATCTTAGATGAACGTATTTCGGCCAAATCTTCATCAGATAATTCCCCCACATCTTTATCATCTAAAAAATATTTTCCAGAAGTTGGACGATCTAAAGCTCCTAAAATATGCATTAGGGTAGATTTACCAGAACCAGAGGGTCCAATAATGGCCACAAATTCTCCCTTAGCAATTTCAAAACTGACATCTTTTAAAACTGCCAGATCTGTCCCGCCAGTGGCATAAATTTTAGTAATATTTTCACAACGAATCATATTTATCTTAACATTTGGAATCCACCACCCACACCGCTTCTATTAGTACCAGATTGACTAGCAGTTGTGGGAGAAGCAGTGGA
>JAPLWR010000089.1:6780-12395 GCA_026396495.1 Candidatus Magasanikiibacteriota bacterium
TGTCAAACCTTCTACAATTTCTGTAGTTAAATCATTGGTCTTACCTACAGTCACATTCTTTTTTTGAGGCAAATTATTTACCAAAACTTCTACATAACTAGATCCGCCTTGAGTTTTGACTGCTGAATTAGAAACCATTAAAACATCATTCTTGCTGTCTAAAATAATATTAGCACTGACACTCATGCCTGGTTTGATTCTTTCATCTTGAACATCAAAAGCAATTTTTACATTATAGCTAACCACACCTTGGCTAACCGTCCCCAAACTGTCCATTTCTACAACCTCACCAGTTATTTCTAAATTATCAATTGCGTCAAAAGTTATATTAACACGCTGGCCTACTTTTACTTTAGCCGCATCCACTTCGTTTAAAGAAATAGTGGCAATTTTTTGTTTGGTTATTAAGGTACCGGCCGATGCGCCAGAAGACAAGGTGTCGCCTTTTTTAGCACTCAAAGCCGCCACTACGCCATCAAAAGGTGCCCTAACTGAATAATTAGCTACTGTTTCTCTAGCAGAGGCTAAAGCATTTTCTTTTTGTCTGACTGATAACTGGGCGGATCGTAAATCCAAAGCATCAGTGCCCGCCTTAAGTTGAGCTAGGGATTCAGTTTTTTCGGCAATAGATCTATCAGTAGAGATGATAGATTTCTTATAATTTTCAATAGTATTTTTAATTGATAAAAGATTGGTTAATTGGGTATTAGTTTTAGAGGTATAAGAATCCAGAGAACTCTGGTGGGTAGTCATTAAACTTGGAATTGTTATTTTACTAGAGTAGTTCTGCATCAAATCCTGCACTAAATCCAAATAATTATTAGTATTTTTAATTGCATCAGCAATCAAACGAGTAGTATCATAAGCCTGCATAATAATTTTTTCAATAACAGCTGGATCAGAAGTACGAGAAACTGTTTTGTAATCAGCAAAACTTTGATCATAGGCAACTCTGGCTTTAGTATAGGAAGTATTTACATCATCTCTGAAACTAAGTACTTTGTCATAAGTAACAGAATTATTATAATTTAATGCCACGCCTTGGTTAGCATACCAGTCTATATTGGCATAATTATCACCATAGCCATATCCATACAACAAATCTTTTAATCCACTCATTACTCCTGGCAAGTCTAAATAAGCATTAGTAACAGAATTGAACCCATCTTCGTAAGACTTAACCAAACTGTCTTCTGCTTGTTGCTTGGATTCTTGGGCTGCAATTAAAGAATTTTCTGATTGCAAAACGGATAGTTGATCCGCAGGCTCCTGAAGTTTAATCAAGGATAATTTGGCTGTTTCCAAATTATCCTCAGCTTCCCTAAGAGATTTTAAAGCATCATTTGCATTTAGAGATACTACCAACTTTAACGTACACACCCACCACATCACCACTGGCTCTAGGCTTTATATCTACTTGACTGGTTGCAGAAACTTGTCCAGTACCACTTAAAGAAGTAACCAAGGCACCTCGTGTTACGGCCGCTGTGACATAACGGATAGAAGTATCAGTAGTAAACCATTTTTTCCAACCAAAATATCCTCCCACACAGAGAGCAATAATAACAAGAATTAAATAAACTTTATGTTTTAAAATATTCTTTAAAATAAGTGCTAATTTCTTTTTCATAAATTATTTTTATTTATCTTTCTGGAAAAGATGGAGGAGGTGTTTCAAAAGAACCAAAACGGCGATGAACCCCACGCCTAATCATAGGCATTTCTTCCTCATTATTAATATTATGTAGACCCAAAGCCTCAAAACTATCCCCCTTTTTTTCTCCCACAGCTACCACAAACATACCCACTGATAATTTATTTTGAGGACCTTCTTCTAATCGTTTCAAATCTACCTTAACTACTCTGCTAGGTGTTTGAAGACTAATGTAATCCTGGCCTATTTCTACTATGCGCCCAGCAATACCCCGCTCCCTTTCATCTAAACCTGGTTTAAAAAATGGTTTAAAAAACATTCCTCCAGAACGTGAACCAAAAGCCGCTCCTTCCATTCTTTCTGTTAAATGGGTAAAAGTAAAAATTGTGCCAATGATAATAATAAAACCAACTAAAGCCAAGGCCAAATAACCAAAAGGCCTATCATATAGAACACCACTTTTTCTAAAAATAAAACCTGCTAAAAAAAGCAAGATGATCCAGCCAATTACTAATAAAAAAGGAAATGATTCTAAAAAAGCCAAAAATCCCCGACTGCCAAAACTTAAATACCACAAATTATCTGTGGCCTTTAAATAAAAAAGAGACAAACCAAAAAACAGTGCGGCTAACATAAAAGTTAAAATAAAAGCACTGCCTAATCCTAATTTTTCTGCTAAAAATAAATATTTGGAGCGTAATTTTATCCGCCCACTTTTAATCTGAGACATTACCTTATCCTCGAGATTAATTTGATTATTTTTTTCCATAAATTTCTTGAGTTAAAAATTGTTGAAGTAATTTTTTACCCCGCATGATCCTAATTCCAACCGTGCTTGTAGGAAGATGCAAAATATCACCAATTTCTTCATAACTTTTTTCTTCGAAAAGATAAAGAATCAAAGGATCACGATATTTTTCTTTCACTAGAGCAATCCCCTTTTCTACTTGGTTTTTAAAAAACTGATGATCTGTTTCTCTGTTCAAATCTTTTTTATCTTCCAATAAACTCCAATCCACCTCGTCTAAAGAAATAGAACTACGATGATACTTTTTTAAATAATTCAAAGCCTCATTATGGGCGATGCGATATATCCAAGCTGAAAACTTTTTATCAACATCAAAATCGTAAAGATTACGGAAAGCTTTAATAAACACATCCTGTAAAACATCCTTTAATTCATCCTGACTGTGAATAAATTTACGCAAATAATGTGTGAGCTTGGTTTCGTAACGTCTAATTATTTCTCCGTATAATTCCTGATTTTTTGTTCTAACCAAGTCCACCACCTGCTCATCTGTCAAAATAGACCTATGGTGCATATTCATATATACAATTTGGAGGCCAATTTTATTTCATTGGCTTTAAATTCATAAAATACTTCTTTTTTGAGGTAGGAAGGCGTTCTATGGCGTATCGCAAAGCAGTTCTGGGCATAAGCCTTCCATATTGGCTTAAAAACTCTTCTTCTTTAGCCTGACTACATCTTTTGCCCACTTCTCTTAACATCCAACCAATTGCTTTATGGATTAAGTCGTGTTTATCGCGCATTAACTCTTTAGCGATAGACAAGGTTAAATCTGGCTGACCTTTTTTAATATATTTAAAAGTAGACAAAATAGCGATTCTTTTTTCCCACAAATTACTAGACTTAGCTAATTGCCAAATTATTTTTTTGTTTGTTTTTTCTAAATACGCCCCCACGATATGTTCAGCTGTTAAATCTACTAGATCCCAATTATTAATATATCTTGTATTTTTAATATACATTTTAAACAGTTGCTGCTTTTTTTCTTGAGAAGCCAAGGGGTACTGAGCTACCATGATAAGCAGACCCAGTAACCGCTCCTCATGAAAGGGAGAATGAACAAGTTTTAAAATATCTTTTAAAGATAGATCGGTATTTTTTTTAACTAAAGACCGAATTTGTGGCACCACCACGCCCAAAAACTTATCGCCTTCGGCATACTGCCCAGGACCTGTCTTAAAAAAACGCGCTAAAGTTAAGGCCTTTTCTTTTTTAGCCATCTGACGCAATTTTTTTTGAATAGGAATAAACCGGGGCATACTATTTATAATCATCAATTTTACTGCATTTTAACAGAAAAATTAATAAAAAAAAAAAATTACTCTATGATGTATTTATATGCAAGTACCCAAAAGAAAATCAGAGCAACGCAATACCTTCAAAGCCGATCATTTTATTACTCGTGCTAAATTTGATGAACTGCAAAAACAATTAGAAAAATTTAAAAAAAATATCCGTCCAGAAGCAATGAAGGAAGTGAGCCGCTTAGCCCAAACTGGGGATTTCTCAGAAAATCATGCCTATCAAATGGCCAAGGGGAGGTTAAGAGGAATTAACCAAAGAATTTTTGAACTAGAAGAGGATATTAAAAATGCCAAAATAATTGAACCTAGCCAAAACACTAATTTAGTACAAATTGGCCATACCGTTACTTTAGAACTAGAAAACAAAACCAAGACTTACCAAATTTTAGGTTCCACAGAATCTAAACCAACTGAAGGAAAAATTTCTTACCTCTCTCCATTAGGCGCCGAGTTGCTTGGTCGTCAGGTGGGAGAAATAGTCACATTAAAACTGGCTGATAAAAGAGTTGATTACAAAATATCTAAAATTGAATAAAATTCATATGTGCTTTTCATCTACGGCCAGTTTTACCGCCAGTGGCTTTCTCACTGTTGTAGGAATTGCTACTCTAGCCAAAACTAAACAGAAAAAAACACTGCTAATAATGATAGTACCTCTAATTTTTGCCTTTCAACAGTTGATTGAAGGATTACTTTGGCTTTCATTGAAAAATGGAAGTGAATATTCACTTCCATTAACATATCTATTTTTATTTTTTGCTTTGTTTTTTTGGCCTATTTATATACCATTTGTAGCCCTTTTACTTGAACCACAAAAAATTAGAAGGCGAATCATTTTATTTTTTTGTTTTGGAGGAATACTAGTTGGAATTTTGCTTTTTGTCAGTTTTTTACAAAAGCCAGAAGTGGTAAGGGTCGTCAATAACTGCCTTTTTTACGCAAACCAATCCCCTTATCCATTCCTTCTTAATTACTTATACATATTATTTACTATTGGCTCAGGAGCAATTTCCAGTCGACCAATTATTAAAATAATATCTTTGTTTGGGTTAACTTCTGCCTTAATCTCTTGGCTTATTTATTCTATTAATTTTATTTCCGTCTGGTGTTTTTTTGCAGCCATCATGAGTGTTATTATCTATTTTTATCCACAAAAAAAATTACTTAAAACTAAAAAAGGGTAAAATTATAAATGAATTAAAATTTTTTTTATTTAAAATACCTCTTTTTTTTTTTGTTTTTTTAAAATTTTTGAATTTGTACTATTTTTATTTTCTTTGAAATACAACTTATAAATTTCCGGGACAGGGATTCGAACCCCGATATACAGCTTCAAAGGCTGCTGTCCTACCATTAGACGATCCCGGAGCAACATTAAACTTTCAAATACTTTCTCATAGCCAAACTGGCGGAGACAAAACTTAGGACAATCAACCCTACCAATTCAGCGCCAAAGAAAATCAAGAAGTTTTGGTCAAAATAATTTCTTAAAGAAAACCCGCTTCCTTCAAAAAACTTAAATAAATAAGGATCCACAAAATAAATTACGCCATAAATCAAACCTAAATTAATCCCCCAGGCCAACAAACTGACAAAAAACATCTCTACTAAAAAGGGCCAACGGACAAAGGAATTAGTGGCACCCACCAACTTCATAATCCCAATCTCCTCCCCATGCATGATAATACTCAAGCGGATTACATTAAAGATAATTAAAAACGCGACAATTGTCAAGATCAAGCCTAAAATTATACCCACTTGTTGAGTTTTAGAGGTAATCAGCCCAATTTTTTGAATTACTGGCCCATGATCATCAAAAGTCTTATTCTCAATCAAAGCATTAAATTCC
>JAPLWR010000014.1:0-1250 GCA_026396495.1 Candidatus Magasanikiibacteriota bacterium
AACTTTTCTAATATCTTCTATTATTTTTTCATCAAAATCTTTAGCCCCAAATCCATCAAAAATAACCTTAACTTCCAGGCCTTCTTGGGCTTTTTGTTTTAATTTTTCTGCCAACTTAAAACTATGATCAAAAGGTTTGAAAAAATAGGTCTCTAAATAAATAGAAGATTGCGCCTTAGACACAGCCTCATACATAGCTTCTACCGCCTCTTTGGTGGTGGTAAAAAATTGATAGTTAACTTTTTCTTTCATATTAAGTTATTATATTTCTTTTGGGTTAGAAAAGCAAAAAACCGCCTCTTCAGACGGTTTTAAAAAAATTATAAAAAATTTATATTTTTTTAGGCAATAAAACAGAAAGCAGCATGGCGGCACCTAAAGCTGACATAATCACAAGAAAAGAAATGAAAGAAGAAAGGTGCAGCCCCACAATTCCCGAAAGCATTTTTAAACCAATAAAAAATAAAATAAAGGCTAGTCCTTTCTGCAAATGATGAAATTTGTGCAAAACACCTTCTATCAAAAAAAATAAAGCTCTTAAACCCATGATAGCAAAGATGTTGGAAGTAAAAACTACAAATAAATTTTGAGAAATAGCAAAAACAGCCGGAATGGAATCTACAGCAAAAATTATATCCGTAAATTCAACTAACAAAACTATTAAAAATAAAGTAGTAAAATAAAATTTACCTTTTTCTCTAAAGAAAAATTTACCTTGATGGTGGTTGGGGGTAAAGGGCAAAAACTTTTTAGCCAATACGACTATTTTATTTTTATTAAAATCAACATGTTCCTCCTTCTTGTCTTTTAATAATTTTATGCCAGTAAAAATTAATAAGACACCAAAGATGTATAAAACCCAAAAAAACTGATGAATAATATAAGCCCCAGCAGTAATAAAAATGCCTCTAAAAACTATAGCGCCAAAAATCCCCCAAAATAAAACTCGATGATGATATCTCTCTTCCAAATTAAAATAACTGAAAATCAACATGATGACAAAAAGATTATCAACAGAAAGCATCTTTTCCGTCACATAAGCGCTAAGAAATTCTGCTGCCACATCCCTACTTATAAACAACAGAATTAAAAAAGAAAAAACTAAAGAAATAATTATCCAAAATAAAGATTGGTAAAGAGCGGCTTTAGGTTCTATTTTATGACTTTTTCTATTAAAAAACCCCAGATCGGCAATTAAAAAACCGCCAACTACAACTGCAAATAAAATTAATAACGATGTTTGAGGGGAC
>JAPLWR010000014.1:1304-4236 GCA_026396495.1 Candidatus Magasanikiibacteriota bacterium
TTCAGATTATTCTTTGTATACTTTATCATATCTGTAAAAACTATGCTAATATACGAAACTTCTAATTTTATAGTTGAATCTCACGAAAAACCATTTGTTCCTCGTACAGATGGTGGCCATATTAGAATTAGAATAAAAAATGAAGAAATTACTGATAGAACAAAACTGGAACCTAAAATTGCTATTGAATTAATGCGCCTCACTATGATAGTAGGACAAGCCTTAGAAAAAGCAATGAATAACCGAGGCATACCAGTAATAAAGATAAATTACCAAGAAATGGGCAACTGGGCTTGGAAAACAAACTCAAAACCTTTCTTACACGTTCATATTTTTGGAAGAGCAACCAATGCAATCAAACAACCTTGGCCAGAAAGTGTTTATTTACCAGATAGAGGCACTGGTTTTTATGAAGGTTTTGAACCACTAAATAGTGAGGACATAAAAGAAATACAAAAACAAATAAAAGTAACCCTAAAAGAAGAAAAGTATAAAGAAGAAAAATGGAATCTATAAATAATAAATAAAAAACATCTCTTTTAGAGAGATGTTTTTTTCATAGCCCCAACCGGATTTGAACCGGTGTTTCTTCCGTGAGAGGGAAGCGTCCTAGACCGGGCTAGACGATGAGGCCCTAAAACCTATTTTCTTTTCCAAGTCTGATCCTGCCGACAAACTAAAACTTCTTTTTGTAATGGCTCAGCCATTAACTCTACAACGATTCTCTCCATCCTAGCACCCTGAGACCCTTTAATCAAGACAAGATCCCCTATCTGTAATTTTTCTTGCAAAAACAAACCAGCCTCTTCGCTCTTGGCAAATTTAGCAATTTGATTGTCATCATAACCTAACTCTTTGGCCTTTTCCGCAATAATCTTTCCCCTTTCCCCTACTGTCACTAAAAAATCTACTCCGGCCGGCTTTAAATAAGAAGCTACCAACTCGTGAGCTTCTACAGTATAATTGCCCAATTCTAACATGTCGCCCAAGACAGCAATTTTCCTACTGCCTGGTTCCACCTGCATTTCTTTAAAAACTTCCAAAGCCATTTCCACAGCCTTGGGGGAAGAATTATAACTATCATCAATCAACGTTGTATATTTAATGCCAGGAATAACACGCATGCGACTTTTGGGAAAAACTAACTTTTTTAGAGCTTCCACAATTTCTAATAAATTAACGCCCAAAGCCACCCCCACTGCTGCTCCAGCCAAAGCCGCATAAACTGCTTGTTTGCCTACCACTCCATTTAATTGTACCGGCACAATTGAACCTTTAAAATTTAATTTAAAAATCTCTCCCTTGGTAACCATCAAACCATCTTCTAATTCCTGAATTATTTTTAAATCGCTAGCTAATAAATCAGAGCCTTCTTTAAAACCAAAATAAATGCTTTCCGCTTTTACCTTACCTTTTATTTCAGACACCATCTCATCATCATTATTTAAAACAGCTACACCCTTACTAGTTAAATGTTTAATGATTATTTGTTTTTCTTCTGCTACTTTTTTAATTGTCTTAAATTTTTCTAAATGAGTTGGCCCAATAGCAGTTAAAACTCCAATATCACACGGGGCTAAGGTGGTTAGATATTTAATGTCCCCTGGCTTATCTGCTCCCATTTCTAAAATTAAAATATCTGGATAATACTGATTTTTTCTCAAAACTAACCAACAAGCTCTGAACACAATTTTTATCCAGAGCAAAATATTCTTACCACCACTCTCTTCACCAATAATAGTAAGGGGCACTCCTAATTCATTATTATAATTTTTAATAGCGCGACGCACTTTAAATTTTTCTTGCAACACAGCAAAAATAGCTTCTTTGGCAGAAGTCTTTCCAACCGAACCAGTAATCCCAATTATTTTGGGTTGATATTTTTTTAAAATTAAACGAGAAAAAAAATTTAAAATGATTTGCAGGATTAACATATTTATTTAGTAGGGGGAATTTCCAAATATTGTACCAGGAACTTAGCTATTTCTCCAAATGTTGGTACCGCCGAAGATTCCGCATAAAGTACTTTTGGCTCTACATATTTAACCAACATCACAAATTGGGGATCATCAACCGGACCAAAACCAATAAAAGTTTGATTTGTAGAATCTTGTATGTATTTACCATCGGGCCCTGGAATTTCTGCCGTGCCGGTTTTTCCAGCAATGTGATAGCCTTTGACTGAAGCCGCCTTACCATGTCCTTCTTCCACCACCAAAACCATCATCCCACTTAAAATTCTGGCAGTTCTTTCTGATACCACTTGCCTTACCAAACGAGGAATAGACTTTTCTTGATGACCATCGCTATAATTAATTTCTGAAATTATATGTGGTTGAAATAACATTCCTTTATTAGCAACGGCAGCATAAGAACTAATTAGTTGGATAGGTGTAGCAGTAAAACCCTGGCCAAAAGAAGCTGTGGCTAAATAAATTTCACCTTTTTCATTTAAAGAAGCAATACCGCCAGAAGCTTCTTTATCCATCTCTATTCCAGTTAAAACCCCGTAACCAAAATCCTGGACATACTTTTTAAATTTTTCTAAACCTACTTTCTGAGCCGCAAACACAGCCCCTGTATTAATTGATTCTTTTAAAACTCCTGTCATACCTTGTAAGCCGTAAACTTTACTAGCGGCGTTTCTAATAGTGTCAGGACCAATTTTTAAAGCACCGGTGTCCACAAAAGTTGTTTCTGGAGTCACCTTGCCAGTGTCCAGTGCTGCCGCCATAGTAATAATTTTAAAAACAGACCCTGGTTCATAAGGTGTAAAGATAGCGTCATTATTATATAAACGGATATCAGTAGCGCTACCATAATTATTAGGATCAAAGCTAGGTTCATTACACATGGCCCAAATCGCTCCATCTTTTGGGTTCATTATTATTACTGTCCCACCCTTAGCTTGAAATTTTTCAATTCCCGTTTT
>JAPLWR010000041.1:0-1464 GCA_026396495.1 Candidatus Magasanikiibacteriota bacterium
CTTTTTTTCAAAAGAAAAGAAGAAAATCTATTTCATAATTTTTTGATGGTTTAGTTATTAGCCGTCCCCTTTTTGTTATACTCTGGTTTAACTTTAGAAAGACGCTTAGTAGAAGGCTGGCAATTACCCACTGTCTTTTTTGCCGTAGAAACACTATACCTAATCTACCAAAGAATACATTATAAGAAAGACTTTATTATTATTTTACTTGTTTTACTTTTTGCTAATAATTTTTTTATTTTTATCGCTGAATTTACTGTTTATCACGGAACAACAGAAAACAGACAGTACTACCTGCCAAAAAATTTATATCAATCTTATCTTTGGCTTAAAAAAGAAGATCCTGATTACAATAAAATAATTCTTTCCTCGCCCCTAACAAGCCTAACAGCTACTTTTTTGGCTGACAAAACTGTTTTCCAAGGGCATGGTTTTGAAACTATTAATGCAGAACTTAAAAAAAATATATGGCTCACCTTTATCAACAGTAATGCAGACGATGAAAAAAAGATAGAATTTTTAAAAAATTGGAAAATTGATTACTTTTTTTGGGGTCCTTACGAAAAAATTCAAAAACCCCAATACAGACCCGAAGAAAAAAATTACCTAAAACAAATATACCAAGCTGATGGAGTGATAATTTATAAAATAAACAATCCCTATTAATGAAGAAGCTGTTCTAAAAAATAATCTTTTAAAATTAGCTAATTTTTGCACTGAAAATCTAACTGATGATTGGTTTATAGTAATAGCTAATAATAATTCTCAAGATTCTACTCCTAAAATTTGCGCAGAGATGAATAAAGAAAATAAAAAAATCAACTGCCTTAATTTAGATAAACAAGGAAAAGGATTAGCTATCCAAACTAGTTGGCAAACTTTGCCAGCTGACTATTATATTTTTATGGATGCGGATTTGTCTACAAATTTGGAAGCCTTGCCTAGTCTGATAAATGAGCTTAAAAAAAATAATGACATCGTGATTGGTTCCAGAACCCTTGAAGGCTCTCTAGCCAAACGATCATTTACACGAAGACTCGTGTCTTCTGCTTTTAGATTAATTATTCGTAGCACTCTTAGTCTGAAGTTAACTGATTTTGCTTGTGGTTTTAAAGGAGTCAATCAGAGAATAGTGGAAAAAGTTTTACCTCAAATAAACAACCAAGAATGGTTCTGGGATACAGAACTACTTTACTTAGCCTCTAAACAAGGTTACAGAATAAAAGAAATCCCGGTCCAATGGACCGAGACTCCTGATAAAAACAGAAAACAAAGTTTAAATATCCTTTCTGTCAGCTTAAAATATCTCAAAGCAATTTTACTTGTACGTAGGAAATCCGGGTCCTAGTTGAGATGGAGTTTGACCAGGTATATCAGTGGTACTACGTAAAGCAAAAAGAGAAATCAATAAAACTACTGAGTAAGCAAGTAAAATTATAACTAAACCAAAAACACTGTTTTTAA
>JAPLWR010000041.1:1475-4853 GCA_026396495.1 Candidatus Magasanikiibacteriota bacterium
CTCCAGCAGTCATCCAAGTATACCCAGCATAAACAATCAAAACCAAAAAAATAATAGCTACCAAACCTAAGGCTACCTTAACCACACTCATAACAATGGCTCGAGGATCGTTACCAGAAAGACCTGTTTCAACTACAGCTGTGCCAAACTGGCCTGCTATTTGATTAAGTGTATCGTTTCCACTAGGCGTAGGTTCAGGAGCTTGCGCATGCGTCTGCAAACTAAAGGATAACAAGAAATAAAAAGCGAGAAAAAATAAAAATAACTTTATTATTTTTTTCATATTTTTATGGAGTCAGAGTTGGACTAGGATTAGAAATAATGCCAGTATTTAATAGTCTACCAAGAACAAAAGCTGTAATACTTACAGAGGCTAAAACAATGACTAAACCAATCACCCCGTTTTTTAAATATTCCTTAGCCTTTTCTACCTTTTTGTCATCACCGCCAGCTGTAAACCAGAGATAGCCAGCGTAAACAGTTAAAACCAAGAAAATTACTCCCAAAAGAGAAAGGGCCACCATTATTATTCTGCCAATAAATTGAGACATCGTTAATTCATCAGTTAAAGAATTATAACCGGAAAAAGTACCGGCCCTCTTTAATAAACCAACTGGATTATTTTCAACAGGCGGAGTAGTCTGGGCCAACAAAATATTAGGTGCCAAAAAAAGTGAAACAAGAATTAAAGAAAAAATAAAAGTAGAAATTTTTTTAAGAGTCATAAATTATTTTATTACAATTCCGGCTGCGGTAGTAAATCTAGCTATTACAAAATAAGTAATAGCATAAGCAGCTAACACAATAGCTAACCCTATGATTGCCCTAGTCATTGTATCTTTGGCCACCTCCACTTCCTTAGCTTCACCTCTAGCTATCATCCACTTATAACCACCGTAAACAATTAAAACCAAAAAAATTACGCCTAAAAGGGAAAGAGCAACTTGAATAATTTGTCCAATTAATGTTGGCAGGTCTTTTTGGGCTGTTTCTCCATAAGCCTTGCCAGCAGTATCTAATTTAGTTGTAGCGGTTTGCAATCCTGGTTTTGGGGTTTGGGCTAAAAGCAATCTTCCTTCCATAGTAGCCCCCTCTGAGACCTGAAAAAAAGAAAAACTAAAAAGAAAAACTATTAAACTGAAAAATAAAATTTTATTTTTAAACATATTTTATTATTTTGTAGTTTGACCAATAGCCACGATGCGTGTAATCACAAAACTGGAAATGGCATAAGCTAAAATTATCACCACCAAACCAATAACGCTCATAGTAATAATTTCTTTGGCTCTTTCTGCTTCTTTGGCTTCACCTCTAGCCTTCATCCAGATAAAACCACCATAAATCATCAGAATAAAGAAAATTAAACCAATCAAGGACAAAGCTACAGAGACTATTGATTGAATATATTCCTCAATAGCTTTTTCTTTACCTTTTTCTTTAACGCCACTGAGTTCAGCTGCCTCATTTGCCCCACTTATGGCGTTGGCAAAAGAACCCAGGCCTTGGGAAGACACAAGTTGGGGAGTTAAAATCAACAAGAAAGATAAGCTTAGAAAAATACCGGAAATCTTTTTCAACATATTTTTATTTAGTAGTTATCGCTGTAAAAACGAAGCTAGTAATGACGTAAGCAGCGCCTACAATAACTAAACCAATTATAGAATCAATGATAATTCCTTTGGCTTTTTCAGCAGTTTTAGCTTCCCCTCTGGCTGTCATCCACAAAAAACCACCATAAACCATTAAGACAAAGAAAACAACTCCAATCAAAGACAAGGCCGCCCCAGTAATTTGCCCAACTTTGCCAGTAAGTGTGCCAGTCATAGGAATCCCAGTTCCTTTAGCTGTATCTTGCAAACCATACTGAGCTAAAGCCACAGGGGCGAATATTAAAGTAAGAACAAAAATACCCAATAAATAAAGTTTTGTTTTCATAATTTCTTGAGCAAAGTTTAAAAGTAACTTGAAAATTATATTTTTTAAATTTTAAAAAGTTTAATCTTCAACCTACTAAAGGGGCAGGAAAATGATTTAAAATTAAGTCTCTGCTTAAGCCTAAGGCCTTAGAAACCTACTTTTGGGTCAAATACCCCGCCCCCCTCTACCTATTTAATAAATTATTAAACAGTAGCATTAACCAAACTTGTAACGATAAATTGAGCAATAGCGTAAGCGGTTAAAATGATAGCTAAACCAATTACACCATACATGATTCTCTTTTTAGCATCTTTGGTTTTTTCTTCATTACCACCAGCTGTCATCCATTCAAAACCACCAATCAAAATAATTACTACAGCCACAATACCAAGCAATCCCATGGCTGTTTTGATAATAGTACCAATGGTTTGACGTACATCCTTGGTTCCTAAACCAGTATAAGTACCATAATAGATACCTAAATCATTTGCATTAACCTGAGCAGAAGCGGCTACAGGCAAAACCAAGATTACCAACAAAAACATACCCAAAACGAAAGATAAAATTTTCTTGTTGTTCATTTAGTTCACCTCCCTTCCTTTAAAAAATATAAATTATTATTACTTACAAGGTCCACCGGCTGGACAGCTTCCAGGACACGCAGCTATTTCCTCGCAAACTCCTCCAACAGTAGTCCCATTACTGGCAGCACAAGACTTGGCACCGGCTGTATCCCCTGCCTTGATATCATTACAGGAAAACTTTCCATTAATTTCTGTAACACAACATTTTCCACCCGTTGTCCCAGTAATACCACTTATCACAAAAGATACCAACAAATAACTGCTTAAAATAACGACGATACCAACAGTAGACCACACAAATACATCTTTTCCTTTCTTAATTTTATCAGGTTCACCTCTTGAGGTCAACCACAAAAAACCGCCATAAACAAACATTACTAGAGCAATAGAACCCATAACAGCTATAAAACCATAAGCAACTCTTCCAGCCAAATTTAAAATAACCGTAGGAGAAGGATTTTCAGACCCTAAGGGATTAGGTAATTTAACAACATCATTGTCTTGCGCTAAAGCTTGAGTTAAAAAAAATCCTAAAAAACCTACAATAACAAAAAAACAAAAAACTGTTAAAAATTTCTTCATACTATTTTTCTGTTATTCCAAACGCGTTAAAAATAAACTTTACAATCATGTAACTGCTAAAAATCATTAAAAGACCCAAGGCAGCCCACATCATAGTTTTAGTAGCTGATTTCACTTGTTCTGGATTACCTCTAGCAGTCATCCACTGAAAACCGGCATAAATAAAAAGAATAAGAGCTAAAGAGCCAACCACACCTAAGACAGCACCGATAATGTTTCCTAAAAAACCTGGAACAGTAGTCCCAGATAAAGGATTAATTAAACCACCAATATTACTAGGGGAATAACTCCCATC